>JBCCYK010000027.1:0-38296 GCA_039189905.1 Planctomycetota bacterium | reverse complement strand
TGACCAATCCCTACGAACCACCCCGAGACGAGATACGATACGCCTCGTTCGGGCAACGGCTTCGTCGCGGGGCTCGTTTGGCGATCCAAGAGTACAAGCGTGGGATCCAACGCGATGGCATGGCCGGACGCCAGCTGAGTGCGTGGCTCAGCTTGTTTGTGGTGGTTTGGATCGCTATCTGGTTTCTTTTCATCTCGTTAGCCACCCTGGTTAACAACGTCTCAAGACTCTGACGGCACTCGTTCTTTATTGCAGCTCAAGCTCTTTTTGGAGGCCGTTGCGAGAAACGCCGTGTTTCTTGGATTCCGTTGGCAGGCCGAAACTCTTCGCGAGTTTCGCTACCCAACAATGAGGTTGAACCGAGATACAGAATTGATGGTCCTGGCTCGGAGCCATCCGACGTCGGAGTTACCGCATGCGATACCGGGGTTGTCTCCGTGAAACACAGTTTTTTGCCAGTTTGACCCTAACCGAGCGTTGATCCTGGCTATCTTCTCCTGATGGCACTGGAACAAGAATCACCGGCAGACACCATTCGGCTCATCAGTCAGCATCAGGCCGTGTTGTTGGCGTACATCCTGACGCTTCATCCAAATCGGGGTGAGGCAGACGACATCCTGCAGGAAACCAACGTGGTTTTGTGGCAGAAGGTTGGCGAGTTTCGCATGGGCAGCAACTTCAAGGCATGGGCGTTTCGCATCGCTTACCTGCAGACATTGGCTCATCTCAAACGTGGGACACGGGGTGACTGGCTTGGGTTCTCAACTGAGCTCATCGAAACGCTTTCCCGCGATGCCGATTCTGGGTTGACCGACTTTGAGCAACGGCACGCCGCGCTGCGAACTTGCCTGGCGAAGCTGCCGGACAAAGATCGTACGATCATCCGTGGTCATTATGAGCAGCGATTGGCACTTTCCGATCTAAGTGTTGAGGTTGGGCGAAGCGTTGGTGCCTTGAAGCAGGTCCTGTTTCGCGTGCGCCGGAGTTTGCGTTCCTGTATCGAAGCCAAGCTGACGGAGGGTACTGGGAATGTCTGACTCGAATCCGTCAAGCCAACCCGATGAATCGATGGACGACGAATTCTCTCAGCTGCTTGAAGCCGTGGCGAATCGAGAATTGACGGCTGACCAACAAGCGCGTCTTGCCGCACGCCTCGAACGCGATGCGAACGCACGAGCGGCGTTCGTAAGTGCGACAGCCATGGAAGCCATGCTGGCACATGAGTTTCCCATGGCGACAGACATCGTTTCCTCGGCGGGACTCTCGGCGTCCACAACGGATCTACCAGAAAAGGCTCCAAGAGGTTCTCGTCCGGCGACAAGTTCATCGAAGGCTTGGGTGGCCCTTGCGGTGCTGAGCATGGCTTCTTCCGTCATCCTGGCGATCACTCTGTGGGGACCAGCGAGTGCACCGCCGTTCGTCGCGGAGATTGCTTCCAGTGAGAATGCCGCCTGGGAGAGTACGCTACCAACGACGGAAGGCTCGCAGCTTCTGCCCGGCAAGCTGGGTCTGCGTGGCGGCATCGCGACGATTCGGTTTCAATCCGGTGCTGCGGTGACATTGGAAGCACCCGCGGAGTTCGAGATCGTCTCTGAAATGCGCGGCAAATTGATGAACGGTGCCGCTGTGATCGATGTTCCGGAAGCGGCAATCGGGTTTGTGGTTGAAACGCCCGATGGCTTCGCGGTGGACTACGGGACCAAGTTTGCTGTGAACGTGGATCGAAGCAGCCAGCGTTCTGATTTTGAATTGATCGAGGGCGAGATCGCCGTTCACCATCCGTCCACAGGACGTGAGCTGCGACTCGATGAACCTCACAGAGTTGTTTCCGTGGATCGAGAGTCGCTGAACGTGCTGTCGGTGGAAGAGCCCGGTCCGAGTTCCACCTTGGTGGACAATGTGATTCGCATCGGCACGAACGGGCGGGCAACGTCGGTGCTACGCAATAACAAACGTCACAAGTTCATCGATCCGGAGCTTCTGTCGGTTAAGAAAACGAACAGCGGCAAATGGGATCACCGTTCCTTCTTTGCTTTTGATCTGTCGGGGCTCGAGGCGAGCCAGATTCAATCCGCTCGTTTGCGTTTGAACCTTGTCCCAAGTCCGCGTGGACTCGCGGCGCGGCTACCCGTGGTGAATCGCTTCGGCATTTACGGTGTCGCGGATCCAAGCAAGCAGAACTGGGGAATCGACAGCTTCTGGGAGGAGTCACCCTCCAACAAAGATGGTGCCTTATTGGGGACCTTCGAGGTTCGTCGTAGTGAACAACGTGGGACCTTTGGAATTGCCAATGATCAACTGACAGAGTTTCTTCGCGAGCATGCAGGCGCGTCGATCACGCTGGTGCTTGAGAGGATCACAACTCAGATCGAAGGCCCCGGACGGGGTCTCACACACGTGTTTGCGAATGATCGCCATCCCGAAGCAGTTGGTCCCCAGTTGGAGTTAACGGTCGAATGAGTTTGAACTTGTCTTGGCAATCTGGTCGATCGAGACGCGGAACTGCGGCGGTTTTGCTGGCGTTGATTTTCATTGTCTCGGACGCGCACAGCGGTGAATCACCGCAGCGGGCCACGATGCCGGTGCAACATCGCGAATTGTTCGAGCGGCATTGCTTCGACTGTCACGATTCGGCGACGGCGGAAGCCATGGTGGATCTGGAGGGTTTGTCGCTGGATGTCAGCCGTGACATCGAGACCGCTGAAAAGTGGGCCAAAGTCTTGAACGCGATCAACTCGGGCGAAATGCCACCACCTGACGCGCAGCCGCTGCCAGACGAGCACAAGAAGGCGTTCCTCAAAGACCTCTCCGAACAGATGGTTTTGGCTCGACGCATCCTTAGCGACACGGGTGGCGTGATCACGCTTCGTCGCTTGAATCGTCGCGAGTACGCCAACACGATCGAAGCCCTTCTGGGTGTACGACCGGATGTTTCGAACCTGCCAAATGATCAAGCCTCGTCGGGATTTGATACTCAGGGAGCCTCCCTGTTCATGTCGAGCGACCAAATTGAACAGTACCTTGCGGCAGCGCGAAACGCTCTGGAGCTCGCATTTTCGCCACGTGCCACCCCCGATGCCACAACGATCCGCGTCGAGCCGGAGGAGGAGTATCAGGAACGCTATGCGACCGCGGCCGCCGAGATGCGGGACGTCCGCGATCGCGCGACTGCGTTCTTGAATCAAGACGCCAAGCCCGCATCTGAATTTGGCTTTCTGGATGAATATCAAGCGAAGAAGCAGAGCAAAGTCGAATGGCTTCCACGTATGGACGATTACTTGAATCGCCCCGAAACAAAGCACGGGGCGACTTTGATCATGACGATCAAGCAAGGCGGATACACGCGCATTAAGTTGCCCGTCTTGCGAGAGCTTCAGGACGGCCGATACACGATTCGGGTGCGTGCAGCTGCGTATCCGGATGCTCGCGAAAGACTGCGCTACTTGGAATTCACGACGACAAGCGAGGCAGGTGTTCAACGACTCGGTTGGCGGAAAGTCAACGCACCGCTCTCGGATCCGGAAGTCGTTGAGTTTCCCTATGTGCATCGTGCCGGCGAAAAGAAGCAGCTTGTGATCCATCAGCGTAGTCACCAGGATCGCGCGGACAAGAATCAGAACACGATCGACATGAAGGCGAATGGGATCGGAACGCCTCCAGGATTATGGGTGGACTGGGCCGAGCTCATCGGTCCCGAGCCTGACGATCGTCGCGACACCGTTCTTCGTCGGTGGTTGCCTGAAAAGCCGGAGAGTTCGAGTGAGAAGCAATACGCGACCAGCGTCTTGACCCGATTCGCCAGGGCAGCGTTTCGCGACAAGGAACCGGATGCGGAATACGTGGATCGCTTGGTTGGGCACTACTTGGAGCAGCGTGAATCCAGCCAGCAACCATTCGACGCCTTCCTGGATCCCATGTCGATTGTTCTTAGTTCACCCAGTTTCCTGTACATGCTGGAAGACGCGCCCGAAACGAAGGCAGAGCCTTTGTCTGGTCGCGAGCTTGCCGTCCGCCTCTCGTACTTCCTCTGGAGTGCGCCCCCTGACGACAAGCTCATGCAGCTGGGGATAACGGGTGCGCTACTCAATGACACCGTTCTGCGTGAGCAAACGGAGCGTTTGCTTCGCGATCGTCGGTCCGACGAGTTCGTTCGCGGTTTCGTGCATCAGTGGTTGCACATGGATCGCTTGGGCATGTTTCAGTTTGATGGCGTGCAGTTCCCTACATTCGACAATGCGGCGCGTGAGCTGGCTGGCGAAGAGATCTTTCAAACGTTCCGTGTCGTGCTCGACGAGGGGATGCCATTGGATACCCTGCTCAAGGCCGACTTCATTGTCATCAACGATCTGCTAGCTGGCTATTATGGCGTCGCTGGCGTCGAGGGACATTACTTTCGAAAGGTTGCCGTGCCCGCGGGCTCACCGCGCGGAGGATTGCTTGGCACGGCCGCAGTTCATGCCATGGGATCCGATGGTCAACGCTCGTCACCGGTGGAGCGTGGTGCATGGGTGTTGCGCAAGCTTCTCCACGATCCACCGCCACCGGCACCGCCCAATGTTCCGATGCTCAGTCGTCTCGATGGGGACGTCTACTCCGCACGTGAACTCGCGCAAGCGCATCAAGAGCAACCGCAATGCGCGAACTGTCATCAAAAGATCGATCCCATCGGATTCGGACTCGAGAACTTTGACGCCGTCGGTCTTTGGCGAGATCGAGAAGTCCTGGACAAACGCGGGAAGTTTGGGGCCCGTGTGAGGTTAGCCGACTTCGAGATTGACCCCAGCGGCCAGTTGCCCAACGGCACTGTGTTTCAGGACTATTCAGAACTACGTGAAGCCGTTGCATTGCACTCTGAAGACTTTGCACGCGGATTCACCGAGGCGCTGATTGGCTATGGCCTGGGACGCCCCTATGGCTTCACCGATCAGGAACTCAGCGATGCAATGCTGGCGGAGGCAGCGCGGCATGACACAAGCGTGGATGCGTTCGTACACGCACTCGTTCAATCCGAGGTGTTTTGCGCGAAGTGATCACCTCTCGCTCGATCCCGCCGTGATCGTTTCCCTTCATTTTGACTCCCGTTTCCAATCATCCTGGCCGCCCACACCCATCGCAGACCGCTATGAAATACCCCGTCTCACGACGCAACATCTTGCGCAGCAGTTCCGCCTTGATCACGCTGCCATTCATGGAGTCAATGGGAGTGTCCCAAGCCGCTCGCGCGGCAGAAGCCTCCGATTCGCCACCGAAACGCATGGTGTTCTTGGGCATCGGGTATGGCGTGACGGCCGACCGATGGTACCCGGATCGGAGTACCACTGGATTCGACTATCAGTTACCGGATCTATTGAAGCCGCTGGCTAGGCATCAGAGTGACATCACGATCATTCAGAACCTGATGCATCAGTATTCCGCGGATGGTCACAGCGGCAGCACGTTCTGGTTGACGGGGGCGAACCGTTACGCGGTTCCGGGGCAGAGCTTCCACAACACCATCTCGGTCGACCAAGTCGCTGCGGAGCAACTTGGGAAAGATACCCGATTCACATCAATCCAACTCGCATCGGACGGGCACTCCAGCTCCGGTGGCGATGGCCACGGCCCAGGGAGTTCGTTGGCGTGGAATCGGTTTGGTAAGCCCTTGGCGGGACTGACCAATCCCGTGGCTACGTTTCACCGTATGTTCTCGGACGACACCATGCCGCTAGCCGAACGCAAACAGCGGCTTCAGCAACAACGGAGCGTGTTGGACACAGTGCTTACCGACGCGCGGTCGGCCAGCCAACGATTGAGCCAGTCCGACAACCGAAAGCTCGATGAGTACCTGCAGTCGATCCGCGAGATCGAAGTACGTCTCAGCAAAGAAGAGAAGTGGTTGAGCGTCGAGAAGAAACAACCGTCCAAGCCGCTGCACGAACCAAACGGATCGTTGGCGGGGTACGAGGAAATTCGAATCATGTACGATTTGATGGTGGCGGCCATGCAAGTCGATGCATCGCGAGTCTTCACCTATCGCATGCCCGCGAACGCGTTGATTCAAAGCTTGGGCGCAACCATGTCCGCACACACGATGAGCCATTTTTCCGAGGGTGAGCGACGCACGGTTTCACAGTCGCGCGATACCGCCCATGCGCGCTTGCTCGCGGAGTTCATCGACAAACTCAAGGCGAGCAAGGAGTCCGATGGCTCCAGCCTCTTTGATCACTGCACAATCGCATTCGGTTCCAATCTCAGTTCCGTGCACTCGCTGACAAATTGCCCGACCCTGATTGCCGGCGGTGGTTCTGATTTCAAACAGGGTCAGCACCTGGTCATGCCGCACCCCAAAACGCCCCTTTGCAATCTCTGGCTGAGCATGCTGAGGGGATCTGGTATTGCCGTGGACAGCTTCGGGGATTCCTCAGGCGTCATTGACGATCTATTCGGGTAAGCTTTTCGATTGCTGGCGTGCACCCTTGTTTGCGCTGCTGATCAGCAGCTCCTGCTAGGCGAGTTCCTATAAAGAGGAGACATTGGGAGGAGCTTCGAGTGCGAAATCAAAGTGCGACGTTTGTGATGAGCAGTGCGGTAAAGATCGAAACACGTGCCATGGGATCTTGCGGGAGTCATCCGGCCATTTGGTTTTCGGCGTCGTTTGCGTTGCTAGCACTCGGCGGTTGGCTGACTTCCATTGGGCTGGGTGATTGGTACGACACCTTGGATTTCCCACCCTACCAGCCACCTGGATGGGCGTTCACGCCGGCATGGGTGATCATCCTCAGCCTGTTGGCCTGGTCCACTTGGAGGATTTCGCAGAAGTTCGAAGACGGTTTTCACTCCTTCTTACCGCTCGCCTATTTGCTTTATGGCGTGCAATTCGCGCTCAACGTCGGTTGGTCGCTGTTGTTCTTCGCCGTCCGGCGACCGGACGCTGCGCTTTGGGAAATCCTCGTTTTGGATGCGGTGCTTCTTGCAATGGTTCTTGTGTACGGGAAGATCGATCGCCAAGCTGGTTGGATGCTGGTGCCGTACTTGGCATGGCTTTTGTTTGCGACAGCGATCAACGCTTGGATCAGCATGCACAATGGGCCCTTCGTGTTGGCCTGCCCGTTGGGACCTATTCACCTGATGTCGTGAGGATGGGCGTTGGCGGCATCAAACCGTTTTCACAGAATCGTTTTCTCAATCGCGGATCTCTGTTAAACCATGGAAAAGCTCACTCTTGTTTTCGGCTTGATCCTTGTTGTGCTCGGTGTCTTGGGATTCGTTGGGAGCGGAAGCACGTCGTCGGATGCTGAAGGCATCGAAGTGTCCACAAGCTCCGAAACGGGGGGGAACGCCGAGGGCTCGGAGCGTTCCGTCACCGCATTGATTCCTGCCTTTGTGGGTATCGTGCTGAGCATCTGTGGCATCTTGGCCTTGAATGAGGAACGACGGAAGCATGCGATGCACGCGGCGGCGATGGTGGGACTCTTGGGAACCCTCGCCGGAGTAGGACGCGGAGCGATGGGGCTCGGAAAGTTCTTTTCGGGAGACCCGAGTCTCAACCAACGTAGTTTTCTCTTCGTTTGGTTGATGGCGATCACCTGCGGGCTATTCGTTGCCCTGTGTGTTCGTTCCTTCATCGCGGTGCGAAAAGCGAGGGAAGCCGAACAGGCGAGCTAGCCGGGAAAACAATCACCCGAGGGACGCGCGTTCGGTTAAGCTCTGGGTTGGCTACCTCATGCAAGGAGCGATGAGCCATGCGACATTTGGGAGCCATCACTTGGATCCCGCGATAATCGGACGGTTTATTTCATCAGCTTTGCGAGGCAGCGCGTGCACGATTCTCTTAAACCTCTTGTTCTTTCATGCGGTCTTGTCTTGTTCGCCGTGATCCTGAGCATGGCCTGGATGTCGTCGGCTGTGTCAGCGGAAGCGGCCCGACGTCCCAATATCCTCTGGATCACGATTGAGGACTGGGGACCGGAGCTTTCCTGTTACGGCACCAAGGGCATCCACACCCCACATGTGGATCAGCTTGCATCGGAAGGGATTCGTTACCAATGGGCGTTCACGACTTCACCGGTTTGTTCCACGTCGCGTTCCGCGATGATGACGGGCTATCATCAGAACTTCATCGGCGCTAACCAGCACCGCGAGAACAACAAGCAACCACTGCCGGCGGGCATCAAGCCGATCCCACACCTCCTGAAAGAAGCCGGTTACTTCACCGCATTGATGAGCGGGAAGACGGATTGCAATTTCACACCCAACTCGAAACGCGAGCTCTTTGAAGGCACGGACTGGAATCAACGCGCCGAGGGCCAGCCGTTCTTCACACGAATCACGTTCGGCGGGACGCACCGCAAGTGGAATCGTGACCCGGCGAGGCCAGTCGACCCAAAAGAGGTGGAGCTGCCGCCGTACTATCCCGACACACCGTTCGTGCGACGGGATTGGGCCAATGGTTTGGAACAGATGCAGCTCGTTGATCGTCAGGTCGGCGAACTCCTGCAGCGGCTGGATGACGAGGGACTGAGCGAGAACACCATCGTCTTTTTCATCGGCGATCACGGTCGCTGTCATATCCGCGGGAAGCAGTTTCTCTACGACGGCGGCATCCGTATCCCGATGATCATGCGTTGGCCCGGACGCGTTGCGCCCGGGCAGGTGAGCGACCACTTGGTCATGTCGCTGGATATCTGTGCGACGATTATCGAAGCCTCGGGCGTCAAGCCCCAGGTCCCGCTTCATGGCACAAACCTATTGAATCCTGAACTGAGTCAACGGCAGTTTGTCTACGCGGCGCGTGACAAGATGGACGAAACCCATGATTCCATGCGAGCGATCCGGTCGCACGATTTCAAGTTGATCCTCAACCTGATGCCCGAACGTCCCTGGTGCCAATACAACCGGTATAAGGAGGCGTCTTACCCGGTATTGGCTGAGATGAACGTGATGAACATGCAAGGCAAGCTCAACGCGGCACAATCACGTTTCTTTGCGGCAACGAAGCCGGAGGTTGAGTTGTTTGACCTGCGGAACGATCCGCACGAGGTTGTCAACGTGGCGGAGGATCCGAAATACGCCGATGCGAAAGCGGAGCTACTTTCCCAGCTGCGTCGTTGGCGAGCTGACGTGATCAAAGACGAGGGCGTGTCAGACATGTTCCGTGCGTCCGATGTCTTTCCGGGATCAAACCCCGAGGAGACTGTCGACGATTGGTGCGATCAGAATGCCAAGGACTACGATTTCAAGGAAACCGGCTGGCCGTCATGGTATCCGACGCGAAGCCTGGCGGCGTGGAAAGAGGCACGAAGTCAATGGGAGCCATGGGTGTTTCGGTCTGTCGACGATCCGATGAAGCGTCCCATCATTGCCCGAGAGAAGAAGAAAACGAAGTAGGACACTCTTCGTCGGACGCCCCAGCTTCACCCTCCCCAGGGAGGCTGAAGTTGGCTTCGCCGTCTCCATTGACGGCAGTGCTGACGGCTTCTCATTGAACTCGGAGAGAAACATCATGCCGATGAGCTTCGGTTATTGGGGCATCGTTTATTGCCCGCTTCTCGTGGCGCTGCTGTGGACGGTGTGGACGCATGCTGATGAACATCGGCCCAACGTGCTGTTCATTGCGGTGGATGATCTCAACGACTACGCCCTTGGGTTGCACCCTACATTTCGGGCTGACACGCCCCACATGACTCGTTTGGCAAACAGCGGTGTGCTGTTCACCAATGCCCACTGCGCCGCGCCCGTCTGCAACCCATCGCGTGTGAGCGTCATCACAGGCCTGTCACCATCGACAAGCGGCGTCTATGTCAACAAGGATGATTGGCGCGATTTTGATTCATTGAAATCGGTCCGCACACTACCGGAGCACTTCCGAATCAACGGCTACAAAGTGATCGGTGGGGGTAAGCTCTATCATGCTGCGAATCTGAGTACGAATGGGCTCAAGGGTTTCTTCGATCCAAGGCCCTGGTCGGAGTACTTTCCATCCAAGGATCGGCAACTGGCCGATGATTTCGTTCCACCCGGGAACGCCGTCAATGGCTCCAATCAGTTCTATGGAGGCCGATTTGATTGGGAGGCCCTCGACGTCCCGGATGACGAGATGGGAGACGGAAAGGTGGTCGCATGGGCGGAACAACAGTTGGCCCGTACTCACGATAGGCCCCTCTTCTTGAGTGTGGGCATCTATCGGCCGCACATCCCGTGGTACACGCCCAAGCACTGGTTCGATCGTTATCCGCTGGGACAGATCAAGCTTCCAAACGATCCCGCGTCCGACGTGCTCGACCTGCCGGAAATCGCTCAACTGAGTAGCAAACAGGATTGGCACCTGTGGCTGCGTGAGAACGACAAATGGAAAGAAGCGACGCAAGCGTATCTGGCCTCCGTTTATCAGCGAAAGAATCACTCGATTCGGTCGGACCGCTGGCGCTACATTCGGTACTCGGACGGCAGCGAGGAACTCTACGACCACCGCACCGATCCGGGTGAACGAAACAACCTCGCCCAGGAGGGGGCATTGGATCGCGTGAAGCAACGATTGTCAGGCTTTCTTCCCAAGACCGATGCACCCCAGGCGAACTATCGCAAGCTCAGGTCGCCCCGTTCGGCAATGTCAGCCGGCGGGTAACCTGGTCAATTCGCTTCCTGTGACGGCGACCAGGATCGAGCGAGTACGCAAAGAGCTGAAGAAATTCCTGCTTCGCGTGCAAGATTGAAGGGGTTTGTCCGGTCTACATGGCTGTGGCCCCTTCGCCGTCAAACATCCGTACGCTGGTTCCGTCCCCCTATGCCGCAGAGTCCGCCCGAGACCCGAGCCAGCCTGCTCCTCCGCCTTCAGAACGCGGAGGATGTGGCGGCTTGGGATGAGTTCACGTCACGTTACGGGCCCCTGTTGTTTCACGTGGCGAGGCGGCGAGGGTTTCAGATTGCGGATGCGGAGAATTTGGTCCAGGAAGTCCTGCTGTCGGTGGCGAGGTCGCTTCCAAGGTGGCTTGAACGCGACGACCGAGGAAGCTTTCGTGCGTGGTTGCTTCGGATTGCTCGCAACGAAGCGGTCGACATGCTCACCGAGCGAGCCACCCGTGACTTGGGTCACGATGGCGGTCGCGGCCAACGGTTGCTGGATGCGGTTTCCGTCCGCAATGACATCTCATCGCTGATCGATCGGGAGTACCAACTTGCCGCGTACCGCCGAGCAGCGGAACGGGTGCAGCAATCCGTCGCGGAAGAAACGTGGCTCGCGTTCGTGCTGACGGAGGTCGAGGGAAGGACGGTTCAGCAGGCAGCCGCCGAATTGGGCACATCCAAGGGTCACATCTACGTGAGCCGCAGTCGGGTCATGGCGCGTATCAAAGGCTATTTGAGAGAACAGGAAGAGCAACCATGAACGATCAGCTCATGCTTTGTGACGACCGAGCGCTCTCTGCCATGTTGTCTGTGGGCCAAGAGGCACATCTCCCGGAAGCACGGATGAGCCACATCGCCGAGTGCAAGCACTGCCAGGCTCGGCTCCGCGAATTGGCGGCGGACGATTCCGACTGGCGTACGGCCGCTGAGGCCATTGCTGCTGCCAGTGGAATGGAAGCTTTTCCTACGGAACGAGATGCTCCGGCAACGTGGAGCGAATCGATGGTCAAGCAACTGCTGAATCCGCCGACTCATCCAGAGATGCTCGGGCGACTTGGAAGATACGAGATCGAGAGACTGATCGGTTCCGGCGGCATGGGCATCGTGTTCCGGGCGTTCGACACCGAATTGAACCGTCCTGTTGCGGTCAAGATTCTGGCACCTTATTTGGCAAATAGTCGTTCTGCCAGAAAACGTTTCGCTCGCGAAGCGCGTGCTGCTGCGGGCATTGTCGATGAGCATGTCGTGCCGATCTTCAATGTTGAATCAGACGGTGAGCCACCGTTCCTCGTGATGCAGTACGTCGCCGGTGGATCACTGCAGGAAAGGCTGGATCGAGATGGACCACTGGAAGTCACTGACGTGCTGCGGATCGGCTTGCAGACGGCAAAGGGACTTGCGGCGGCTCACGCGCAGGGCCTCATTCATCGCGACGTCAAACCGTCCAACATCCTTCTGGATGAAGGCGTTGAGCGCGCTCTGCTAACTGACTTTGGTCTGGCGCGTGCGGAACACGAGGTCAGTCTGACGCACACCGGTTTTCATCCGGGCACACCGGATTACATGTCTCCCGAGCAGGTCCGTGGCGAAGCGATTGACGCACGCAGTGATCTGTTCAGTTTGGGCTGTTTGCTGTACGCCCTGGCCACCGGCAGTCCTCCGTTTCGAGCCGAGACGAGTTACGCAGTTCTACGCAAGATCACCGATCAGGAACCTCGGCCCATTCAAGAGAAACGTCCCGAAGCACCACCATGGCTCGGCCTCATCGTGACGAAACTTCTTGCCAAGTCGCAGGCGAATCGATTTTCATCCGCGCGTGAAGTCGCCGAACTCCTGGAGCAATGCATGGCCCACCTGAATCAGCCAGCGGACGTTCCGTTGCCAGAGCCACTGCGGCGACGACCGTCGCCGTTTCGGACACGCACCATACCCATCACGATTCGTTGTTTGATCTGTGCTGCGTTGCTGGGCACGTCTGCGTTGGTTGTTGTAGGGACAGGCGATGGTGAGGGCGTGCCAGCCGTTGCGAAGCAGCCCACGCCATCCAAAGATGCGGGCGAGGGAACATCGGCGATGCCAGTGACCGAAGAGGGCGAACCGATTTCGAATAAGGAGAAGGACAAAGATGCGGCTCGTCGCGAATTCATCCAACTGGCTCAACAACTGGAAGGCCAATTTACCATCGTCCCCGCCCGCGCTGTGCCGGCAGAGAAGTCCGTTGATGAAGCGACCCAGTCAGACGACCGGTTTGCTAAGTCTACCCTTCCGCACATTCAGGTCGATCCTCTTGATCTCGCCGTCCATGTGGAAGCCATGTTCCTGTTCGAGGAATCTCAGCGCGGCACTCACCTCGGCCTGATGGCCTTGCGAAAGCTGTTGCTGCTCACCACCGTCAACACCAATGACGGAGGCCCAACACCGCAAACGCGTGCGTTGCAACGTCTCGTTCACTACGCGGACTGGCCGATTGTCTCCGAGATTCTGTTTCACGTCGTGAACCGGCGCTTGGATGCACCGAGTACGAAAGAAGCCCTGCAGGCCATCATCGATGCCCCGAACGTTTCAAAGTATGTGCGTCCGGCAGCGCAGCTCAACCTGTCGAAGTGGATGCTCCAGTTTGAGCCGTTTGTCGCAAACCCGGAACGGATCCAAGCACAGATCACAGCCCTCGCCGGCAAGGAAGATGTGGGCTCCATGGCCACCTTGCAAGTGTTGCAGCAGAGGTTGTCCGCGGCTCCAGACGCCGCGACGTTCGCGGAGTGGAAGACGCAGGCGATGGCGAACCTGGAGAACCTGCGCGACACGTCGACCGAAATTCGCCCACCTGGGATCAGGGCGTCAGGCAACCGAAATATCCTTCGCATCAGTCATGCACTGACGAAGGAGAACCCAACGCTGGCCGAGCTCGCGGATCGCACTCTGAAACGACAAGCCCAGACACGTGACCAGCGAGCCGATGACCTGTTGGACGAAGGAATCGAGGCGGCGTCTCGCCAGGAATTCATACGGCTAGTCGAGATCTTCGATCGTCAGTTCCAGCAGCGTCTTGCGACATTCTTCTCAGCACCGGCGGTCGACGACCAACAAGACGTTGACGTCTTTATGGCCAATGACATCCTGACATTCGAACTCGAAAGTCTGCTGCAGTTCGAAGAACAACATCGCGGGCATCACCTTGGTCTGATGGCCTTGCGCAAGATCATCACACATGCGAAAGGATACTCCGTCCATCCGGCATGCGTTCGTTCGGCCCATGCTCGTGCAATCAAACGACTTGAACACTACGGCTCGGAGCCAATGCTGGCCGATGTCTTGCTGCGAGTGTCCGGGGACGGACGACGCATGACGGGTTCTCCGGATCCACGAACGCAAGACGTCTTGCGAGCGCTCGCCAAATCTCCGTCTCTTTCCGAGTCCCTGCGCCCGATCGCCCAGTTGGCACTTTGCAACTGGACCTTGCGTTTCGATGGCTTCGTCAGCAGCCGCGAACTGATTTCGAAGCAAGTCGAAGCGGAGAAGCGCAAAGACGATCCGGCTGCACAGCATCAAGTGCGAGCCACGGAAGCCATCCTGGCCGCGACGCCCTCCGAAGAGGAGTACGCCGTGTGGAAGGAGGAAGCGATCGATATTCTGGAATCGCTGGAGAAATCGGCCACCCATCTTCGAATGCCGTCGGTCAAGGTCGAGGGTCACCGCGACATCCTGCGAATCGACACAGGGACGACCGACGAACAACAGACCGTTTCGGAGTTCGCAGCGAAGTTGCAAGAACTAAGAAGCGGCAACGCGCAGCAAGCGACTGGGGGATGATCTGTGCGACGAATGAACTGCTTGGCAAGCGTTTGCACGCTACTCACGACGATCGCAACCGCGGCGATCGCGAATGAAGACGTCGCGAACATGCCGACACACCGGAGCACCAAGGTAATCGAGATCGCTGACGGGAATAGGCGTCTTCAACTGTCAGCGTTCTGTCTGAATCGCGACGGGCACATTGTCGCCATCTGTGGTAACGGATCGGGCGAAGTCCGCATTGTCAACGATGACGGTGAGATTCTGCGGTCGTGGCCTGTCGGCATCCGACCCGAAGCGGTCGCGGTGAACGATCAAGGTGAAATCCTCGTTGGTGGCGAAGGGAGGCTGTTGCGATTCGACGCCACCGGTGAAGAACTTCAGCAAGCAGAAGCACCGCACGCGTTCTCAGTTCGCACGGATACCAAACAGCTTCGCAAGGCGGTCATCCGACAGTTGACAGCAAGTCGCAGCAGCAACCCGATCGCATCCCGTATCGCTTTGTACGAACGGGTGCTGGTGCAGCTGGAAGCGAAAGGCAAACGCACGGAACTCAACGATCAGGAAATGCGAATGTTGGAACTGATTCCGCAGAACCTGGCGAGATTTCGCGAGCAAGTGGAGACAGAAGAGAAACGAGCCGGGAAGACCACCAAGCCTTCGGAAGATCAGATCCAGAAGTTCACCGAGAGGCTGGTGCAATCGAGCATGAAGATTTCGTCCATCAGCGCCCACGGTGATCACGTGTTTATCGCGACACAAGCACCGATCGGATTTGGGTTCGACGTGTGGCGAACGAGCGGCGACTTCGGCGACGGCAAGAAAATCATCGCGGGTTTGCGTGGCTGTTGCGGTCAGATGGACGTCCAGTGTTGTCCCAGCGGTGTGTTCGTTGCGGAGAATGCGCGGCATCGTGTTGTTCGGTACGATGTGGACGGGAACGAACTGGCGCAGTGGGGTTCGCGCGCTCGCACTGGCTTCGAAGGTTTTTCGGGCTGCTGCAATCCCATGAATGTTTGTTTCGATGGTGACGGGAGTGTGTTCACATCGGAGTCGACCACCGGACGCATCAAACGCTTTCGCTCAGACGGGGAAACGATGGCTCTCGTTGGCGAAATCGAACTATCCCCAGGTTGCAAGACTGTATCCATCGCAGCATCGACGGACGGCAGAAAGGTCTATGTCCTCGATGTGTCGCGAAGTCGGATTGTCGTGCTTCAGGAAGAACTGGCTTTGTCCAGATTGAAGGTTGAGGTTCCTAGTTGAGATTATCGTGCTCAGAACCGGGTCTGACCCGGATATTGCATCAGCCGTAGAGCGTTAGCTCACGGTTCTGCGACCACACGGGAAATCGTGTGATAACCGGTCGCTAACGCGATTCGGCTGATTGGCAGACGATCATTGCAATGTGATCGCGTAAACCAATGTTTCGTAGAACCTAGATTCAAAATCGTTGGTTCGGATGCAATATCCGGGCTAACGCCCATCGGCTATTCCTAAAATTCAAACATCAACAAGACGCCAGCAACCACAAGGGAACTGAGTCGTGAATCACATCTTGTTGTTCGTCCGGGGGTTCGCGGTCGGTTCGCTGCTGCTGTTTTCCGTTTCGTTACGAGCCGACGAGCCGCGCCCTCTGTCCATGATTGTGATGGATCCTCTGGCAGCACCACTGTCGTGTCCCTGTGTGGAAGGCTACGCACAGCGTCAATACGGGGAACTGGCCAAGCATCTTCAGGGGCACCTGAATCGCCGCGTCGAAGTGACGTTCGCCGACTCACTGGAGCTTGCCATGCAACGGTCCGGTGGCCGAGCGGATCTGATCATCGGCAAGCACTCCGTGGTCGAATCCGACGCAAGCTCGGCGAGAATCCGTTTGGTGCCACTGCTACAACTCACCGACAAAGAGGGATCCACGACGCAACATGGCTTGGTTGTGGTGAACAACGAGGATCCGGCTCGCAGTGCGAAAGATCTTGTCGGCTACAACATCATCTTTGGCCCGGCAGAAGCGGATGAAAAGCATGCTGCCGCACTGGGGCTCTTGGCGTCCGCAGGTGTGACCCCTCCCAAGCAGCTCATGATTGGGGAAGCGTGCAGTGAAGGCGCATGTCAGGTGATTGAGTTGGGTCCTGACTCCATGACGGCAGCTGTTATCTCCAGCTACGCTCAACCGCTACTAGAAGGCTGTGGCACTATCAAGAAGGGTGAACTGCGTGTTGTCGGGAGAACAGCGAGTGTGCCTTTCATCACGGCCTTTGCATCGAAGCGGCTAGCGGCGAAAGACCGAACAGGCTTGAGGAAAGCACTGGAAGCCGCCTCCGAGGAGCCGGAAGTTCTGGAGGCGCTTGAATCGTTGTTCGGCTTCCTGCCGATGGCGAAGGTTCAACGCACGGTCTCGCGGTCGAGTCAAACAGCAAACGCGGCAGCAAACGCGGCAGCAGCCTCAACGTGGCCAGGCTGGCGTGGTCCAAACCGCGATGGCCGCGTACCGCACCTGCCGGCAACGCTCGCGACGGAACCAGAACTCCTCTGGCAGGTTCCGCTGGCGCGAGCCGGTCTTGGGGGGATCGCGGCGACGGACGAGGTGGTCATCTTCGGAGATCGGGACCTCGACGACTTCCACGACGTCTACCGATGCCTGGACGCGGAAACCGGCAGGGAGCGTTGGCGAGTTGAACGTCTCGCGATCGGGGCGCTCGACTATGGCAACTCGCCACGAGCGACGCCACTGATTGCTGACAACCGCGTCTATTGCCTTGGTGCGCATGGAACGCTGCTTTGCATTTCTCTCGCTCACGGCGACGTGATCTGGGAGCTGAGCTTGCAGGAAGTGTTTGGTTCGCCGGGCGAGTTACCGTGGGGTTGGTGTGGCTCACCGCTGTTGTTCGGTGATCGATTGATTGTGAATCCGGGAGCCACCCATGCGTCGGTGGTCGCTCTCGATGCGGACACGGGAGCCGTTGCCTGGAAGTGCCCCGGCGATCGGCCGTCGTACGGCTCCTTTTGTTTGATTCGAGTGAAAGGCAAGCCACAGATCGTGGGCTATGACCAGACATCGCTGGGAGCCTGGGACCCCACTTCCGGTCGGCGTTTGTGGCGTCTTCAGCCCCGGTTGCCCGGAGACTTTCAGGTGCCGACGCCGATTTTGCATGACAGCCAACTGCTGGTTGCGACCGAGAACAATGGGACTCGTAAGTACGCGTTTCAAAGTGATGGGCGTTTGGATTTGGAACCCGTGGCAACCAACCGCCAACTTCGTCCAGACATGAGTACCGGGGTTGTCGTCAACGATCGCTTGTATTGCGTGAATGGTTTCTTGTTTTGCCTCGATCTGTCGCACGACCTACGGGAACTCTGGCGGCTGCGTGACGCTGCGCTGACCGACTATGGATCGATCTTTGCGTCACCCGACCGTGTGTTGGTCATCAGCAAAGGTACGTTGCTGCTCCTCAACGCCGATGGCACCGATCGGATCATTGCTCGGCAGCGGATATTCCCCGACGACCAGACCGTCTACTCGCACCCGGCACTCGTCGGCGATCGGCTGTACATTCGCGGGCAATCAAAGCTGGTTTCTGTTCGTCTGTAAACGAGTCTTGAAGCCTGCGGACTGCTCGGCGAAAGTCGCCGCGTTCTCCGAACACGAGTCCCTCTGATCGCAAAATGGCGGCGCGAGCTTCTCTGAGTGGCCGCAAATTTTCATTAATCCCGTCATGAAACACGGGCCTGGCGCAACAATGGGGTGTAACGAGACCCAAATCGGCTCCAGCTGGGAATTCCATTGGATTGGAAGCGACTCTTCGATTCGCATGCGGATGACCTGATCGGCATCTGTTGGCGCATCCTCGGGCGTCGTGCGGACGTGGAAGACTGCGTACAAGAGGTGTTCGTCAAGGCGTTCCAAATGGAACGCCGAGAGACGATCCGAAATTGGCCGGGATTGCTCCGTCGGCTCGCAGTGCTCACCGCGCTGGAGGCCTTGCGGAAACGCAAACGGAGACAGGACGCGCTGCTGTCGGAGCACGCGTGCGATCTAGCCGCCCGCGAAGATGGTGCGGATGAAATCGCGATCCACCGTGAGCTTGAAAGCCGATTGCGACGGGAAGTCGCGGCCCTTCCAGACCAAGAGGCAGCGGTGTTTTGCTTGCGCTACTTCGAATCGGCCACGGTTTCTGAGACTGCGAGCACGCTCGGCGTTTCCACCGGAGCCGTCGCGGCGGCATCGCTCCGAGCCCGAAAACGATTGCAGCAACGCATGAGCGACGTGCTCCCAGCACGTGTCAAGGAGTAAACAATCATGAACCACAAGAGTGACCCACCGGATGAACTGCCTGACGATTTGCATGGCATCGTGACGGGCATCGTGAACAACCCGCCGCCCAATGACCTGGCGGACAGCGTTCGATCGCGACTTGATCTTCGATTTCAGTTGGAACCCGTTGCAAGTCAGGCCAGGTTCTCGTGGACGATGGCAGCGGTCGCATCCGCCGTTGTGTTGGTGTTGGGGGCCAGCCTAATGCTCATCCCTGCTGCGAGGGAGCAACCAACGGGCATGCATGAAAGCCTCGAGACGACACCGGTTCCGCAACCATCGCTGGCTGCCGGGCCCACGCTGTGGGCTTATCACCAAGCTGCGATCGACTCGCACGAGCGACTGGACCGCCTCTTGTCGGAACATTCCGTGATGATGCAGAACTCGGACGTGGCTCAGTCCAGTCGAGCAGGCTTGTTTTCCCTTTCACTGTCCTTGGAGGATCATTAGATGGCTCAGAGAATCGCAATCAATAGTCTGCTGTGCGTCACCTTGGTGAGTGGTACGGTCTTCGCGCAGAATTCCCTTCCCGTCGATCCTTTGGATAACAACGCGGCGCTCAGCTACTGGCAAGCGTTTGCACTGCTCCCGCCGATCGATGAGTCAGCTCGCGACGAATTGGCTTCGGTCATGCGTGGCGAGGCCGCCGTTAGTGACGCGATGCGTGAAATCGTAATGGCGAGTGAACATTCACTGGAATTTCTTCACCGTGGCGTCCACATCGAGTCTTGCGCGTGGGGACTGGCGTTTGAACTGGGGCCGTACGCGTACTTGCCGCACCTTGGGAAGGCTCGTGAGCTCAGTCGTACTGCCCTCATGCGAGCGAGAATCCGGTTCAAGGCGGGGCAGGTTCAGGAGGGAATCGACGACACGTTGGCAGCCATACGATTGGGAAGGCACGTGGGCCAAGACGGCGTCATTGTCCTGATCAACATTTTGGTCGGGTTTGCCATCGAATTGGAGGCGATCGAAACGATCGCAGATTCCCTGCATCGTCTCAACCAGCAACAACGAGACGACTTTGAACAAGAACTCAATCGGTTTCCGTCTCGCTTCGACATGAAAGTCGCGATCCAGGGTGAACGAGACGTCTTTCTCGGCTGGTTGCTTCGCGAAATCGAAAGTGGCCGTTCTCGCGATCGGATTGTCGATCTCGCCGCGGAATCCGTGAAGCCTCAGACAATCGCTCAGATCAAAGAGGCTTCATCGGAACAGTTGCGTGAATGGGCACGGGAGACGGGCGTCCTTTACGAAGCCGTCATCGCTGCCGTGTCAAAACCCAATGAGACCTTGGCGACGGCGGAAAGACTGGAAGCCCAAATTGAAGGGCAAGTGGCCAGCAACCCAGTGACAAAGATGTTTCTACCGGCATTTGGATCCACGCGGCTGGCGAGGAAGCGATATGTGACCAAGAAGGCTCAACTGTCGGCGGCATTCGCACTGTTCCGAAGCGGAGCATCCGCGTTGGAACTGGAAGAACTACGCGATCCGTTTGGCAACGGTCCCTTCGAGCTGCATCGCGTTGATGAGGGCGTCGAACTGGTTTCGGATCTGAAACGCGGAGATACCGCTGTCACGTTGCGGGTCCCTGGCTTGCTGCAGTAGGCTGACGAGCGGCCGGGTCGCCTCGACGACGATTTCCAAATGATCCAAAGCGCACGCGCACACCGCTTTGGCTATGGATCGATGTCGCACTCACTCCCGATCACCCGCATGGCGGCTTCATTGACCAAGCCGCGGCTGTGGAATTTGCGACACCAGTCTAGCGGTGTGACGTCGCGGTACTCGTACACTTTGCGGTCACCGAGGAATCGAGCATCGGCGTACGGCGTACCCCAACTCGCACCGGTGTCACTCCCTCGGGCTGGCTCATACAGCAGCGAGGCGTGTTGACCGCAGATGCGAGAAACCAGTTCGGCATCGCCAGCATGAATCGCACGGCACAGTTCGGTCGCAAGCAGCAGTTTCGCCCAGCTGGTGAAACGATACGAGAGGGCAAGAACCGATTGAGCGTCGCTGAGTTTGGCCTCACGAGGCGTGACACCGGTTGGGTGGTAGGTCCCGAAATCGGCAATCGCCACCGACTTTTCTCGACGGTAGTCGCTAAGCAGTTCCTTGGCTTCGCGTTTAAGAAACTCGGAACTGGGGCGGGCCGGAAGGCGTCGCTTGGGCATAGATCACTCTTCTGAATGCCGCCCATTGTCCGCAGTACGGGCGCAGAAGATGTCTTGATCGTTTCGGGTTGTGTTTCACAACCTCAGAGCAACTGGGCTTGGCCCTTCTCGCGGACGAGACGCGTGCTGCCACAGCGGGCGGACACTCTAACCAGGTTACGACGCACATTCAACCGGGAGCTTGAGGCAGGGAAAGCGACGGTGTGTGTCAGACCGTCATTTCCAGCGCGAGTGTTTGCCTATACTGATACCCAAGATCTTGTCCTGGCACATGAGACAGCGCCCCGATCGCGCTACGCGGAATCACGTGAGCAAGTCGACCCGTGTTCGGGAGCCATTGAAGCGAGGTATGCACGGTGTCGCACCAAAGTTCTGTTGTACGAGAGTCGTTGACCTTGTTCGTGCTGGGTTTGGGGAGTCTGTGTGCGAGCGCGGCTGATCGGCAAACCGGCGACGATTGGACCATGTGGCGAGGCCAATCCGGCGATGGGCAGGCGAATGCTGATTCGAGTGTTCCGGTCAGTTGGGATGCAGAAACGAATATTGCTTGGCGCGCCTTTGTCCCGGGGAAAGGGCACGGTTCCGTCACCGTGCTGAATGATCAGGTTTTCCTGGCGACCGCTGAGTCGTCTTCGGAAACTCAGTCCGTGATTTGCCTGTCGCGTGGTGATGGGAAACAACGATGGAAAACCACGGTGCATCAGGGCGGCTTCAAGAACAAGAGCAAACGCAAACCGAATCCAAAGTCTTCACTCGCCTCTTCGACGATTGCAACAGACGGCACGATGCTGTTTGTCAATTTTCTCAACGACAACGCTGTGATCACGTCGGCGCTGACACTCCACGGGGAGATCGTTTGGCAGAAGACGGTCAGTCCCTATTTGATTCACCAAGGTTACGGGTCGTCACCAACGATCTACAAGAACCTCGTGATTGTCACGGCTGACAACCGGGGTGGTGGAGCGGTTGTCGCGTTCGATCGAAAGAGTGGTGACGAAGTCTGGCGACAAGAGCGGCCGAAGAAACCCAACTATGCGTCTCCCATCGTTCTGCATGTCGACGGGCGGGACCAATTGGTTCTCACGGGATGTGATTTGGTTGCGAGCTTGAACCCAATCAACGGTGAAATCATTTGGCAGACCCAAGGTGCGACCACCGAGTGTGTGACCACGTCGGTCACCGACGGTGACAGAGTCTTTACGAGCGGCGGCTATCCGCGAAATCATATCTCGGCAATCGTGGCTGACGGCAGTGGCGAGGTTGCGTGGGAAACCAACCTGCGAGTGTACGTGCCATCGCTCTTGTGTCGGGACGGTCATCTATACGCGACGCTCGACGAGGGCATTGCCGTGTGCCTCGAAAGCGATACGGGAAAGACGAAATGGAAAGCGCGGCTCGGAGGCACCTTTAGCGCTTCACCCTTGCTGGTTGGCGATTTGATCTACGCGATGAACGAATCGGGCGAGACATCCGTGTTCGAGGCAAACAGCAGAGGGTTTCGTTTGATCGGCAAGAATCAATTGGGCGACCACGCCATGGCCACACCGGTCGTTTGCGGGGGGCAACTCTTTATCAGAGCTGCGTCGTATGAGGGCGACGAAAGGAAAGAATACGTCTATTGCATCAAGCAACCTTCTTCCTAGTGCTCCGTCAACTCTAGAAAGTGGGGTAGGCATCCTGCCTGCCATCGGGCACGGACGCGTCAAACCACAGGCTGGACGCCTATGCCACGACGTCGCACCAACCCAAAAACTAAATCTGGACGGAGCACGATCAGAGATCGAGTTCGATCTTGAGGACTTTGAATTTCATCATGCCAGCGGGAGCCTCGATTTCCGCCGTGTCTCCCACTTTCTTTCCGATCAAGCCCTGGCCCAGAGGGCTCGTCACCAGAATCTTGCCCGCGTCGTAATCCTCCTCACCTTCGCCCACGAGCGTGAACTCCTCCTCGTCACCATAGGCCAAATCCTCGACGGTGACGGTGCACCCGAAGACGACCTCGTCTTTGGGTAACTGCGACTTGTCGACGATGCGTGCACGAGCGACCTTGTCACGCAACTCGTAGATCTTCGCCTGCAGCAGTCCCTGGTTCTCTCGCTGGGCGTGGTACTCGGCGTTCTCTTTGAGATCGCCTTCCTCGCGGGCCTCCGCGATCTTGGCCGACACGGCCGGCATCTCGACGTTCTCCAGCCGATCGATCTCAGCCTTGATCTTGTTGTAACCCTCACGGGTCATGGGGACACCCTCGACCATGATGACGATCCTGCGTTGTGAGACGACTGAAAACGGGGAAGACAAAAAAAGAAACCTTTCCCGGCCGATGGGTTCGGGAAAGGTCCTGCAAGCGATTCGGGCGTAGCCTCGCATTATGGCAGGTTCACAGTTGGAGGCAAGATCGCAGGGAAAGCGGGCGGAGTGCTGAGGCTAGGACTCGGGGAATCGACGCTGGCCGAGGTCATGTCTAAATTCTCAAGCTCGAAATCGTTTCGGGCAGATGTCGCGTGCCTCCTACCTTGCTCCTCCATGGCCCCCACCCAGCCCAAACGCGCCGCCGCCATGGCGTTCATCTTGTTGACACTTTTCATCGATATCCTCGCGATCGGGATCATCATTCCCGTCTTGCCAGGCTTGGTGAAGCAGTTTTTGGGGGGCAGCGAGGGTGCGGCTGGACTGTATGTGGGGCTGATCGCGGCGGTCTATTCGGCCATGCAGTTCTTGTGTGCGCCCATCGTCGGAGCCATCTCCGATCGCTATGGCCGTAGACCCGTCATCCTCGGTTCGCTGTTCGGGCTGGGGGTCGATTTCTTGATCATGGCCGTGGCACCCACCTTGGGCTGGTTGTTCCTTGGTCGTGTCGTGGCCGGCATGATGGGCGCCAGCTTTTCGACCGCGAACGCCTACATCGCGGACATCTCAACCCCGGAAACACGCGCCCGCAACTTTGGTTTGGTGGGGGCAATGTTCGGACTGGGATTCATCATTGGTCCCGCGTTGGGCGGGGTGCTGGGGGAGTACGGACTACGGCTACCATTCTATGCGGCTGCCTGCCTGTCACTTGTCAATTGGTTGTATGGCTATTTCGTGTTGCCAGAGTCCTTGCCTCCCGAGAAACGCTCGTCTGGCTTGAAACTCGCTTCACTGAACCCATTTCGATCCATCGCACGGCTTCGCGTCTATCCGATGGTGGCAGGTTTAGCAGTGGCTTTTGTATTTAGTTCGCTCGCACAGCGTGGACTGGAGAATGTCTGGGTCTTGTCGATGGAGTATCGATTTGATTGGACCACCAGGACGAATGGACTTGCTTTGGCGTTGGTTGGTTTGATGGCAACGTTTGTTCAAGGCGGGATGATCCGGCCCTTCATCCGACGCTTTGGCGAACGGCGAACCGCCCTCATCGGGACCGTGGTCTCGGCGATTGCGTTCGCGGGTTACGGACTGGTGCCCGAAAGCTGGATGGTATTCTGCGTGATTGTCTTTGGATCACTGAGCGGTGTTGCCGGTCCGGCGATCCAAGGGATCGTTGCCGGGGAAGTGCCTTCGGAAGAACAGGGGCGGGTTCAGGGTGCCCTCACATCGATGATGAGTTTGACCAGCATCTTTGCACCGCTTCTGTTTACCGCGGGTCTGTTCAAGCTGGTCGTGGACCGTGGTTGGCCGATCCAATGGGCGGGACTTCCCTTCCTATTCGGTTCAGCCCTTTTTGCGATGGCCTTGCTAACCCTGGGATTCGTCTTTGTGCGGCATCCAGGTCGTCCCAAGGAGTGAATGCCCGATGAACCACGGAACACCGGACGAACCAATTGCGGTTACAGGATGCAGTGGATTCCTGGGGAGCGAAATCTGCCGTCAGTTGTTGGACCGCGGTGATCGTGTGCTTGGACTGTCTCGACGCGACGTCCCGGCATTGGTTCAGGCGGGATTGCAACACGAGCCTGGCGATCTCTGTGACGCGGAATACGTGAACGCGGCCTTATCGGGCGTTTCGACTGTGATCCACACGGCGGCAGTTGCGGGTGTCTGGGGCCCGTGGAAACACTTCTATCTGAGCAATGTCGTGGCAACCCGAAACGTGTTGGCCGCTTGCCAGTCTCACTCAATCGACCGCTTGATCTTCACGAGCAGCCCAAGCGTCACGTTTGACGGAAAGCACCAACGCTCGGTCGACGAACGTCAGCCGTACCCCGATCGTTGGCTGTGTCACTATCCGCGCACAAAGGCGATCGCGGAACGAGAGGTCATCGCCGCCGATGCCCGCGATGGCTTACGGACACTCTCGTTGCGACCGCATTTGATTTGGGGTGAAGACGACCCACACTTGTTGCCTCGTGTGCTTCAGCGCGCGCGAAGCGGTCGCTTACGCGTTGTTGGTTCAGGCAAGAATTGCGTCGATACGGTCCATGTCGTGAACGCCGCGGCGGCCCACGTCGACGCGATCGATGCGATGCGTCGCGATCCCAACGGGTGCTGTGGACGAAGCTATTTCATTGCGCAGGACGAACCGGTCCCTTGCTGGGACTGGATCGGTCAGTTGTGTGAAATCCATGGGGTGCCAGCGCCAAGAAAAGCGATTCCTCTGCCTTTCGCCTACGCAGTGGGAGCCATTCTAGAGGCGGCCTATTGTGTTCTGCGTCGGGAGGATGAACCTCCAATGACACGTTTTGTTGCGGCCCAACTGGGACGAGATCATTACTTTGACACAAGCGCGAGCCGCGAAAGGTTGGGCTACCGCGTTCGCGTGACCATGGAAGAAGGTCTTCGCAGGTTAAGGGCGTGTCACGAAAACGCGACGGAGTCGCCTCACAGCGAGTGACTTCGCTTGTAGTACCACGCGGTTCGCGGGTCAGACCGACGCGCCTGTTGTCGAAGTCGGGCTGCGGCCAACTCTGGGAAGACCGGGTTAATCGTGGCGTGCGTGGCCAATTCAAAGCCTGCGAGCCGCGATATCCGAGGGATGATATCGATGAACCACTGTTGGGCATCATCGGGTAGATCCGAATTGGGCTGGCGCGTGTTGAGCACCACATTGTACGCAAGCGATGGATAAATCTGCTCCAGCCACAGAACAGCGCGTCGCGTCAGGCGTGCGACCCGCTCGATGGTTGCGATCGGGAGATCCTCGAAGGCCGAACATTGCTCGGTCGAGGACAAACGAACCATCGACGCGAAGCGACTCGCGTAGGGACAGACCGCAACGAGCTGATCGGACCGCGCGATCACGCGTTCCCCCGCACGCAACTCGTCATGCAGCAAATCGAGAACGAGTGGTCGGCCCGTTTGCTCATAGTAGCTCGCGAGGTTGGCTTCCATTCTCTGTGTTCCACCCAAGGGTTGATTGCTCGCAATCAGCTGGCTGTGGGTGTGAGGCAGGGAAGCTCCGCCGTCGCGTCCCACGTTCTTGAAGACGGACAGCGAGCGAATGCCCGGTTGCCGTCGCCAATAACGGAGGCGAGACGCGTAGGCGGCGAAAACCAGAGAAATCTCACCGGGTGTCAATTCAGAAAAGGAACGCACATGCCGGGCTGATTCAATGATGACTTCGTGACCGCCATGCGAAGGCGACATGACCGTCCGTCGGTTCGACGAAGCTGCCGTCGATTCCAAATGGAGCGTGCCCATCCGGCCGATACCGGCGTGCTTGGTGGCAAGGACCGCGCGATTCTCGTTGACTCTCGTCTCGGTGTCACGCGGTACGCCGTCCAAGGTACTGCTTGCAGGACTCGCGACAGCGGGGAACAGGTTGGGGACCACCCGCACCGACCACGTGGAACTCAGGACGCGTTCTCTCTGCTCTTCGTTCAGTTCCTGAACCGAATGCAGGAGCTCTTCACGTGGAAGCGACGCCTCCCAAACCGACCGGGGCGTCTGATTCTCATTGCCAACACAAAATGGACAGTCTCTCGGATCCGACTCAGCACCCTCATCCGCAACGGCACAGTCCAAAACATTTGGCCGCGCCATCCGAACGGCGGAGAAAAGGGTTGTCTCACCCGTGATCGGATCAAGTCGCTGTTGAGCGGCCGGGGCACCAGGAATGTGTTCCCCATGAAGCGTCTCGGGAGACGTAACAGCGACCCTGACCCCAAGTAGCTCCTGCAGTGCTTGGGCGTAGTCATCATCAGGCCCCTCACCGCGCGATTCCGGCCTTTCCAGAATCACACGTGTTTCTTCCGTGAACACCATGCGGGTATCAGGACTGTCTACCGACGATGCTGAAAGATGTTCGTTCATAGAACTTTCGAGCATGAAAGTCACCCGTCACCGCAAATCGCTGCCCGTTCCCTTCGCGACAGCTGAACTCTAAGCTTCGCAATCGCGTATGTCTGCGTCCAGACCCGGATTGTGAAAATTGAGGGGTTGACTCATGGAAGGCCCTACGCAGTCGTTACGGGCAAGTAACGGGACCTGATCGCCCGTAAACACGCAGGTATTCCTGGGCACTGGACCGCCACGACCAGTCTTGACGCATGCCATTGGTCGCGATCGCCTGCCAATCGGTCGGATGGTGGTAGCGTGTGTGCAGCGCCCGATTGATGCAACGGTCCAAAGCCTCGGCATCGAACCCGTCCATATGGAAACCGGTCGCGGTGCCGGCGGCGATGGTTTCCGCGTTCGCGTCGACGATGGTGTCGACCAGTCCACCGGTTGACGTGACGACACACGGGGTGCCGTAGATCATCGAGTACAGCTGGTTGAGACCGCAGGGCTCATAGAGACTCGGCATGATGAACAAATCCGCACCCGCCTCAATCCGGTGCGCCAGTGCGTTACTGAAACCCAAGTAAACGGCCAGTTGCTGCGGAAACGCCTCAGACAGCTTTTTCAATGGCTGTGCGATCGACTCGTCACCACTGCCCAAGACAACCCACTGCGTCGGCCGATTCTCTTTGAGATGGCGTTCGATGATTGGCAAGATCATGTTCCAGCCCTTCTGGCTGGCGAGTCGACCAACGAGTCCCATCAGTGGCACCGCAGAATCGATGGGGAGCCCGACTTCCGATTGCAAACCGCGTTTGTTGGCGGCCTTTCCCGACACCCAGCTCTCAACGTCGTAGTTTTCAAAAAGATGGCTATCCGTAGAGGGATTCCAAACCTGGTTATCGACCCCGTTGATGATCCCGGTCAGGCGGTCTTGGCGGCCACGGAGGATTGGGTCCAGACCACAGCCATGGAGCGAGGTCGTGATCTCTTTGGCATAGGTCGGACTGACCGTCGTGATTTCGTCGGCACAAACGACGCCGGTTTTTAGAAAATTAAGCCGACCATAGAACTCAAACGACTCGGGAAGAAAGTGGTCCCAGCCAAGTCCCGTCCACGGAAACTGCTCGGCGGGGAACTCACCTTGGTAGGCCAGGTTGTGAACCGTCAGCACAGTCGTTGCATTCGCAAGCGGGTCCGACGTGGCGATCTGACCCCGCCCGAGGAATGGTTCTTCGGACGAAGTGGCATGGCCGGCAGCTCCGATCCTCGAAGGCGATTCAACGCGAGGGCGTTCCATGGGGGATCGCGCCTTCAAGAGCGCGGGCACGATTCCTGTTTGCCAGTCGTTGCAATGAACCACATCAACCGGCCAAGGCAGCAACTCCATGGCCATGATGGCCGCGCGACTGAAAAACGCGAAACGCTCTGCGTTGTCCTTGTAATCGCCCCACGCATCTCCATAGAGGGACGGCCGGTCAAAGTACTGCGGTTGGTCAAGCAACCAAACGGGCACTTGACTATCGGGAAGTTGGGTTTGAAGCACACGACAGCCGACCAACTTTCCCGGTGACATGGGCACCGCGAAACTCATGTTGGTCGTCTGGACGGCGTTGCTCGTCTGTTTGGTCGACGGGAACGCCGGCATGATCACATGGCAGCGGTGACCCAAGGCTGCAACTTCACGCGGCAGCGCCCCGCAGACGTCCGCAAGGCCACCCGTCTTTGCAAAGGGGACGACTTCCGACGAAAGGTAAACGATGTTCAAGGTAGCACCGAATCAAGTTGCACTGGCTGGAGAAGCCATGCTGGCAAAAAGGTGCGTCACTTCTACAACGCGACGCCCCCTACACGAGCCACCGCACGAGCACGCTACCCGCGTTGGCCGCGCGACCCGCATTGGCCGCGCGACGCGATTGTGGTCGTGAGACGTCGTCGCTGTTTCCACCCGCGCCAAACAAACTCCCGTGACTAACAATAAACTAGGTTGCGATTTGTTGAGAGGCCTGGGCCAGCTGCAGAGAGCCCTGGACGGCTGACAATACCATCCACCTTCTCCACGTCGGATGTTAAGGTGGTATACGATTCCGTTGGCCTCAATTCGAGCTTGCCGCACGTGTGGCAAGCAGATCGTCTGCCCCCCCATGTTTTTCCGCCTGACGAATCCATTGGCCCCAGGACTTGACTCACTGCCGAAGGACATTGCCGATTGTTTGGCCTGTTTGTGCGATTGTGGGTTATTGGCTCCGGAACAGACTGTCGGCCTTTTACGTTCATTTCTTCGTGCAACGCAATCGAATTCGTTGAATGAATGGCCGCCGAACGTGGGCGCCAACGAGCTTCTTTCCTGGCTACGAAGAAGCCACCGTCTGAACGATTTCCAGCTCCAAGCGGTCCAAACCAGGCTGACTGCTTCGTCTGGAAGGGTTGGTGAGCCTCCAACGCGTCTGCGGGTGGGTCCGGTCATGCGACTCGAACAGGAGCCCCCATCGATGCTGCCGGGGTGGATTCACGCCGCTTGGTCAGAGCATTGGGGTCGCATGCCAGAGCTGAACCAGGCCGATGTGGAGCGCGGCGTCATGCGTTCGCTGCGCGTGGCCGACTTGAGCATGGTGCAGCGTCAACGACTGATCGCAATCATCCGTGCGAAGTGGGAGGGCATTCTTGCGTGGCGCGTGTTCGGGATCGGTGACCCGACGGCTGACAACTCAACTTCCGCAGCGATGGAGGGTTTTGAGTCCATCGATGAGGTCGAAGCGCTGGCACGCTACCACGCGATTGGATTGTTTTGCCCGCTTCCCAGCGGAGCCTGGTGGAGACCAGCACCGAACCCCGTTTCGAAAGCGGAAGCCTATCACTGGTTGTTGGCACAGACGCGCCGTGTGAGTCAACTGCATCAGTCTGGTTTGGTTCATGGCGACATACGCCCGGGGCGCCTTTGGAAAGCCGAGGCAAGAAACGCAGGTGCGGGGCAGGATTTATTCCTGGATCCGTCCGGTTGCCTTTTTGCAATCGAACCTTCGCGGGCGGAGAGCGTGGCTTCGGGCACGGCGCTGTATGCGGCCCCAGAGAGATGGACGGCGAGTGCTGAGCCCAGCCCGAGCGGCGATGTTTACGCCTTGGGATGCCTCGCCTATCAATGCTTGGAAGGCAAACCGGCCTTTGACGCAGCGTCCGCGGACGAGATCCGAGCGCGGCACCTGGGTCCAAGGCCGACCGAACTTCGAGAAGCCAACGAACGCGGCGCCGAGGGCGACCCTTTTTTGCGGATCTTGCACGCCAGCCTTTCGGTGGATCCCGCGACACGCTTTCCCGATGCCGTCGCATTGGAACGAGCCTTGGCTGCGATTGAACCCATGATGGCCAAGCAAGCCAGCCCCACAGACGAGAAGGCTTTGGTCAGGGAACCGGCCGGTCGACCCAAGCCACCTGTGAGCGTTACTGCACAGGACGCGGCGATCAAGGCGGTTGAGTCTCCCGTGGCGCCCAAGACGCCAGCAAAGTCCCGCAAGCACAAGGATGCACCGACCGCCGAGCCTCCTGTTCTCGAGCGTCCGCGTGCTCCTGTTCCTCCCGCAAGTCCAAAAGACGTTGCGAAGCATCGGGAAACGAAAACGGCTATACCTGACGTGGAACCCCTCGGTGCGTCGCTGCAAGTAAACGCGAGCGAAGCTGAGTCCACTGTCTCTGACGAACCTGACTCGGCTGACCCGTATCCGCGTCGCGGCGTGCGTCGAAGAAGGAATTGGTGGGCCCCTTACTTTTTGGGCGGACTCTGTGTTCCCGTCGTGCTCCTGGTGGTCGCGTTGATTCTACAGGACCCGAACCCCGGTCCGATTGTTCGGAAACGAACGAGGCCGGCCATCCCCAGCATCGTCCCTGCGGTGCGCACGACACCTCTTGCTCGTTCAACCGCACCCCCCGTCACCGACCGGTCAAACGCACTGGGGCGATCCGACAACCAGGCGGAGGTGCCTCGGGTGCAACTGGTTGATAGCGACGAGATGCTGTGGGCTGCACCGACGTTGAGCCGATCCACGGATCCCGACGAAGCGACGGGGATCACCCGGTTGTTGCCGCCCGGTCCCGCCGCGATCTTGTACCTGCGTCCCGACCACATCGAACAGGCCGGATGGATTGACGACTTGGCACTCGAGATCCAGCCCTGGGTGCGAGAAATGGAGTCGCAAAGTGGGGTTTCCTGGTCGCAGATGCGCCAGGTCGTGGTGGCATTCTTCCCGGGTGCCAACGGACGACCGGAGCGAACGTTTGCGGTTTGGCTTCGCGAGCCCATTGCTCTGTCCGTGCTTGCGGAGTCCTGGGAAGCGACGCCTGCACGCGGGGCCGACGGCAGCATGGTGTTCGCGGGCGATGAACGGGACAGCCTGGCGTACTATCCCTTGGCACAGAATCAAGTCGACGAACCGTCGGGCGATGAGCCCATCGGTGCTTTTGCAGTCGGTGACATCGAGCGAATTTCGGATGTCGCTTCGTTGGCTGCCGCCCCCGTGGTCCTGCCACGTTCGCTTCGAGGTTTATGGCAAGCGGTTTCACCGGAGGACACCCTGGCCGTGCTCACACAGCCCAACTTCATCGCGTCCGATGCTCGCGCCTGGACCAACGCCGCGTCGCCGGACTTGCGCTCGTGGTTCCGCAGCAACTTGGTGGGTGATTGCAATGGGTTGTTGCTCCGCGTGGCAAACGAGACTCAGGACCAAGTGGCCACCTATGTGGAGCTGCGGCTTGCCAACTCGGTTGGCAGTGATCCAAACGTCGTGGCCACTCGAATCGAGACGGCTGTGGATCAGTTGGTGGAGTACACGGGACACGTCGCAAAGAAAGGCGATGTCGCGAATTCCTGGAAGCAACTCGCGACGCGTCTGCCTGGGATGTGGGGGTTTGCCAGGGAGCAATTACGACGGGGAAGAGAGGACCGGGATTGGGTTTTCAACACGTACCTCCCAACGCGTGGACTGCCGCAGATCACGATGGGCACCCTGATGGCCGCCAATACGGAGTTGCTTGCCGAGCAGACCGCGGTCGTCACGCGCGTGCTCTCGGTCGAGGAGATGCTGGATGTTCCGATGTCGATTCAATTCGGCCAGGAATCGCTCCAGGCGTCGATGGCCTTGGTCGGCGAACTCTTCAACGCAGATCGACCGGCCACCAATCAACTGCCCGCGATTGAGATCTTGGGGGGCGACCTGGAAAAAATGGGCATCACGCAAAACCAACAAGTTCGTGACTTTGACCAACGCGACCAACCCTTGCGCAATGTGCTCACAAAACTCGTGCTCGGGGCGAACCCCGATCGCACCGCTTCGGGGCCGGATGACACCAAGCAATCGCTCGTATGGGTGATTGAAGGGGCAGGAAAAGAGGCTCGCTTGCTAATCACCACGCGGCAGGCAGCGGAAGGAACTTACACGCTGCCCAAAGAATTTGTCGTGCCGAATCCATGAGCGGATCGATCCGCGTCGAGATCAGCGACTGACGAGGTGACGCGGCGAATCAAAGAACGGATTGGATCGGACCGGTCCGGCCGTCGCGACTTCCGTGACTTCGAGTTCATGCCTTGGGACATCCGGGTTGCTCGCATCCGGCTCCGACTCACACAGCGTGGTGGGGCAATGGGGGTTGGCAACTGGCTGGCCAACGGGACCGATATGCCGGAGACGAAGGTTGGCCGGTTCGGGAAGAGCTTGATAGCTTGCCGGCGCCGCAACCTGGGGTGGGGCAGCAAACGGGCTGACGCCATACGGACGATAGTAGCGTTTGCCGTAGTACACCGGCGGATTCACAGCAAAATAAGGCGGCGTTGCAACCGTGCTGCGGTACTGGATTCCGTAGGGTTGGTAAAAGCCGAAGGCCTGAAAACCGAAGGCGTTGCCCGCGAACCCTTGGGCATGCGACTCTCCGGTGCAGGCAAGTGTGATCGAGGCGACCATGGCGAGCGGCAGGACGACCGATCGTGAGGCAGATGAGAGGGTGGCGAAGCACATGACTTTGGGGTTCCCCAAGGGAAAGAGACAATCGTCAATGGTGGAATCCCCCGAACGATTCATACAACGACTATCCTGAGGCTAGTCGCGGCTCCTGGAACCTTCAAATAATTCTCCACAAAAGGCTGGCGCGTTTCGACGCCGTTTTCTTGGTTCATGACCGAACGGGAGCCCGACAACCGCGGCAAATCACGGCGAATCGCTTGCGTGATCCACTCCTTGGATGGAGGAGGTGCGGAACGAGTGATGTCGGGGCTGGTCGGGTCGCTGCAGGAACGTGGGCATGACGTCTCGCTGATCTGCCTCGATGACGGGACCCATGATCGATATGCCGTTCATCCCGGTGTGCGGCGCATTTATCTCGACGCGATGTCGGATGGGCATCACCCTGTCGGACCGATCCGCCGCGTGAGAGCCTTGCGGGCGTCCATTCAGGACGCGTTTCCCGATGTTGTGCTCTCGTTTTGTGACGTGACAAACCTGCTTGTGCTATTGGCCACAAGACGGCTTCGAATCCCGGTTGTCGTCTGCGAACGAAGCGACCCGCGACGACAACGCCTGTCGATGTTTCGAGAATGGCTTCGAACGCGCCTTTATCGTCGCGCGACCCAGGTGGTGGCTCAAACAAGCGAGGTGTCTCAGTACCTTTCCGGACGTCTTCGTCGCGAAGTGAATGTCATTGGCTCTGCAATCCGAAACGTTTCGGGGGGAGACAGGAAGATCAAGGAGCGGGGCGAAAACCCGAAGGTGATCGTGACCGTTGGGCGATGCGAGCGAGAAAAAGGGTGGGATCGGTTGATCGATGCGGTTGCGGCGCTACCCAACGCAATGGAGTGGCGCTTGATCCTGGTCGGAGATGGCAGTCTTCGATCCGATTTGGAAACCCGCGCAGATGAGAAAAACGTCAAACACCGTCTTGAATGGGTGGGTTGGTCGCAGCGAGTGGAGTACCACCTTCAGCGTGCGGATCTGTTTGTTCTGCCGAGCCGCTATGAAGGTTATCCTTCTGCCTTGTTAGAAGCCATGTCGCTGGGCTTACCCGTCGTCGCGTTTGACGCCTCACCCGGCATCCGAGATTGCGTTGAACATGGAAACAACGGGCTCCTGGTCACGAACCAGCCACCCGAGGACATCCCGGCGCTACGTGATGCGATCACACGCGTGCTCACCGACGGTGAACTTCGCCAACGTCTGCGTAAGAATGCCTTGCGATCAGCGCGCTCGCATGATTGGGATGAAATGGTCGATCATTTCGAGCGTGTTTTGCTGGCGGCTGCTGCAGTGCAATAGTACTCCACCGCAGATCAATCTTCGCTTCCAGCCGTAGCGAAAGACGTCAAGTCTTTCGGCTCCCTTGCGACCGGCCGAAACTCTCGGCCAGTTTCGCTACTCGAAAACCAAGTTGCGGCGGAATATTAGTGCTTCGTCCGTATTTAGTTTTAGGGTTGGTGCGATGTCGTGGCATAGGCTTCCAGCCTGTGATTTGCCGCGTCCGTTCCCGATGGCAGGCAGGATGCCTACCCCACTTTCTAAAGTTGACGGAGCACCAGACCGGCACCCATCGCCGCTCATCAGTCCACGCCCGAATAGGCCGTGGTTGCACTCTCACTTGAATCCTCAAGGGCCGGTGCGTCATTCTGCGATGGCGCCTCAGCGTCGATCGGAGAACTGGACTGAGATTCGGGAACCCCTTCGCGTTCCAGTGCTTCTTCGCTTTCCACAGGTCGTAACTTGAGCAAGATGGAATCTTCCACAACCTGGATGCTCTCGATCTTGCGAAGTATCTCCGCGTTCTCGGTGTCGTTGTAAGCATCCTTGGCAAGATTCTGCTGAGCGAACCCTTGCATGAATTCGTCCGGGATCGCTTCGCCTTTCACACGTGCGCCAGTCAGTCGAACCACCAACACGCCATTCTCCATTGAAACCGAGAAGTCCGCATCGGCATTGAAGAAGCGCCCCTTCCCGCCCGGGATCATGTCCGTGGGGATGCTGACCTGACCGCTCAACTGGCCTGCCTCAATGCGGACAAAGACCTTGCCTCGCAGCTGCTCATTGGCCCCGATCAAAGCATTGATCTCTTCCGCACTCAAACGAAGTTCCTGCATCGGCGCCAGCGCGGGCTGGGCATCCGCGGACTGTTCCAGTGCTTCGGAATCTGAGTCTTCCGCCACGTCCGATTCCGTTTCGTCGGCTGCAACATCAGGACCACGCACTTGGGTTTGAAATTGCTCCAAGCGTTGATTGAGCTCCTCCAGTGCTTCGTCATCGTATTGGACAACGGGAATCTCTGCGGCCTCTTGGTCGGTGTACTTTTCGACCTGACCGGTCAGGAAACGCCATGTCAGGAATCCGGCCAGCAACATGCCGAGGACGGAGAACCCAGCGACACCCAGACACCCCCACAGGATGCATCCCCAGGGTCCCTTGTTGGAAGCAGGAACGCCGGTATCTCCTCCCGCAACGTTTTCGGGTGTTGGCGTGTTCTGAAACGGGTTGTTGTCGGGCGAAGGCCCCTCGGCATTGGACAGCGACATATCGGAGTGTTGGGTGATGATGGGAAAGGTGACAATGGAGTCGGGATTTGGGTGTCCCCGTTCTTTCCTAGAGTTCCTTCAAATTCAAAATGGACTCGCGTGCTCGATGGAGGAAGTCCGTTTTCGGTTCACCCGCTTCCAAAAAAATGGGTGGGCCGATGGTGATGCAGGAAAGGAGAGGGACGGGCAGGAATTCACCCCGAGGCAAGATGCGATTGACGTTGTCGATATAGACCGGAACCAGTTCCAGATCGGGGCGCTTCTTTCCCAGATAATAGAGCCCACTCTTGAACTCGCTCATTTCGCCGTCATTCGCACGGCCACCTTCGGGGAACACAATCAAGGAGTACACATCCGCCATCTGGCGGATCATGATGTCGATGGGGCTGTTGTGAACCTTGATTTCCTTGCGATCAATCAACAACGCGTTGAAGCTGGTCGCGATATGCGGCTTGAGCCAGCCTCCAGACCAATAGTCCTTTGCGGCAACGGGGCGCGTTAACGAACGGATTTCCGGTGGGAGCGCGGACCACAGGACCACCGCATCAAGGTGGCTGGTGTGATTGGCAAAGTAGATCCGTTGGCAGGTGTCCGGCTGGCAGTCAATCCACCGCACGGTGAAGCCACTGAAGAACTTTGCCAACAGAACGATCGCGTGACTGGTGAGCGTCATGAGGTCAATGTAACGCGATCCGATTGCCTTTGGACAGCGGCTTTCAACTCGACGGCGACCGGTGATCGGGCTCGGATGACCATCTTGTCGAATTCGCGGACGGCATCAGATGTTCGTGGGCGTTTTTCGCCGCCAGCGAAACAGACCGCTCAAAAGGGCTTGGGTCACGGCGTGGGCACCGCGCGTGCAGCGCGAGAACAGGCCAGGGCGAAAAGAAGCGTGCCGCCGGAAGATGCTCCCCACGAGACTCTCGTAGCTTTCCACCATCGACTGCAGCGAGCCCGTCGCAAGGACGTGTTGACGCCCTTGGCGTCCCATCATCTGTCGCTTTTCCGGATCTTTAAGCAGGTTATCGATCGCGGAGGCCAACCGCGCCGCATCCCCACTGGGCACGAGAAACCCTGTTTTTTCGTCGAGAACGGTTTCACTGATGGAGCCCACGTTGGTGGCGACGACGGGCGTCTCACAGGCGAGCGCTTCCAAGATCGAAACCGGGGAAGCTTCGTTGAAGCTGCAGAGCGCGAACACGTCCAGGGCCGACAACAAACGCGGTGTGTCGCTTCGGTTGCCCAGCATGTGAACGTGATCCGTCAACCCAAGATCGTCACGCAGGTTCGCGATGGTGTCACGTTCTGGACCATCGCCAATGATGAGGAACTCGGGCGCGGGACATGATTGCGGTGCGTTCCGAAGTCGGGCGGCCGCATCCAATAGAAGGGGGTGATTTTTTTCGGGCCTCAATGCTGCGACGATTCCCACCAGCGGTGTCTCCGGTGCGATGCCAAGTTCCAATCGAACATCGCGGGCTGCGGCGCGATCGTGCTGGAATCTCTGACAGTCAATCCCGTTTCGAATCACACGGACCTTTTCCGCCGGGAATCGCTCAAAGCTACGCAGGAACTCGCCATGCGCATCCGCGACGGCAATGAACGCGTCGGTCAGGGGTGTCAGCAATCGATTCAGTCGCCCCACCCCATCGGGCCATCCCGTGGAGTGCAGCGCCGAAGCGGTCACCGGAACGCGAGCCAGGAAAGCAGCCAAGCGTCCCCAGAACATCTTGTCACCCGCGCCCACCGTGATCACCCCATCGATGTCATGCGTTCGAAAGAGATGCACCAGTCGGGGAACGACCATGAGGTCGTACTTGCTGCGGAGCAGGCCGGAATGCACGGGGAACTCTTCTGCGATCTGTTCCCCCAACGGTCCCGGCTCCTTCAAGCAAACGATTTCCGGACGCACTTTGGTCGGGTCAAACCGCCGCATCAAATTGACCAGCAGAGTCTCCGCGCCGCCCACGGGCATGCTTGTGATGACGAAGACGCACTTGAGTGGAGTCTTTCGCATCATGTCAGTCCCAGACCGGATTCGTTGAGTTGATGACCATCGGACGAGTTCGCCGGTGCTCGTTGAGCCAAGTTGAGCCAGTCAAGCGTCGGGGGAATTCGATCACTGATGGTTAGCGACGGTGTGCGACGAACCTTGCGTGGGTCGTATGAGAGCCAATTCTGAAGGCGGATGAACTGAGGGTCGCCGTGAATGCGACGGATGTGGAACGTGTCTTGCCCGACTTCGTTGTAGCCACCAAACCCACTGCATACGCCCTGAAGCCCACACTGGAAGGCCGCCCGAAAAACCGCCGGCCGCATCTGTTCGGGCATTCCGAAGGGGACCGCCAAATAACGCACTGGACGATCGATCATGCTTTCGAGAGCCAGTTTGGCTCCGGTGATTTCTTCTTGCAGTTGTTCTTCCGTGTGAACGCGATCGAAGTTGCAATGGTTGGCCGTATGCAAGCCGACTTCAATGCCCCCGGCCGCCGCAGCCTGAAGCTGTTCGACCGAGTTGACTCGCAATGGCCGCCCGGCGGCGACGTCATGGCCGAAGGGAAGCTGACAGGCCACGTGAACCGTTGAAACGAAGTAAACCGTTGGGATACGATGTCGAATCAGCAGCGGCAAAGCGAACTGGCAGTTGTCGGCATAACCGTCGTCGAACGTGATCGTCACGCT
>JBCCYK010000026.1:0-38387 GCA_039189905.1 Planctomycetota bacterium | reverse complement strand
GGGGAGTGCCGGGATAAACCGGGTTGAGATAGGGAATGAAAGCGTCCTACATAGAAAGTTTAGCCAACTGCTATGGCCTCCACCGGAGGTGCGGAGTGGGTAACCGCTCCGTGCTGAGCGTCCGGCAAGGGGGGAAACGCAGGCCAGCTATTGAGCTCCGAAATCTGAACTTCCATGTGCCGATCCCGTCCCTCTTTGGAGAAGGCAACAACAGGGCGTCCGCTCTTGGCGAGGACGTCGTGGACATGGCGGAGTCGCTAGAACCTGTGCATGCGTGGAAATCTCAATCGCGAGAACCGGGAGATCCGGTGGGTTGTCGAGCGGGACCTCTCTCGCATCGGCACGGGCAGCGAACCGTCCTGCGGGCAAGGCTGCTATGAACGCCGACCGGAAGTCGGATGAGTCCGTAGTACCGTCGACGCAGAGGAACAATTCCGGAACGCAACCGGAGGCGGAGTCTGTCGAGGAAAGGGACTCAGCGGAGAGGAACACCCAGCAGACCGATCGACCCCGGACGTTGAACCGGAACAAGCGTCGTTCTCGCGGGCTGCTTGGTGTGCGCGAAGCAGCTCGGGCCAAGCCCCAGCTGCAGTTCGAGAACTTGCTGCATCACATGACGATCTCGTTGCTGCACGAGGCCTTCGATGATTTGAAGAAGTCGGCCGCCGCGGGCGTCGACGAGGTGACGTGGCAAGACTACGAGCAAGACCGGGAGGCCTCGATTGAGGATCTCCACGGTCGAATCCACCGGGGTGCCTACCGAGCGAAACCCTCCAAGAGGCTCTATGTTCCCAAAGCCGACGGTCGCAAGCGACCGATCGGCATCGCGGCCCTGGAGGACAAGATTGTCCAAAAGGCAACCGTGTGGGTGATGCAGAGCATCTACGAGCAGGACTTCGTTGGTTTCAGCTATGGTGCCCGTCCCGGTCGCGGAGCCCATGATGCACTTGATGCGTTGTGTGTTGGGGTGACCGAGAAGAAGGTGAACTGGATTCTGGACGCTGATGTGAGTGGTTTCTTTGACAACATGGACCACGCGTGGCTCATGCAATTCATCGAACACCGCATCAGTGACAAGCGGATACTGCGTCTGATCGGCAAGTGGCTTCGAGCCGGTGTCAGTGAAGACGGACAGTGGTCCAAGACGACGGTGGGTACACCGCAAGGGGCGGTCATATCGCCGCTGCTTGCGAACATTTACCTGCACTATGTCTTTGACCTGTGGATCAAGCACTGGCGCACGCAACGCGGCCGCAAGGACGTCGTTGTGGTTCGCTATGTCGATGACTTTGTGATTGGTTTTGAAAGCAAGTCAGAGGCGGAAGCGTGCCTGGAATCCCTTCGGGAACGCTTCGGTCAATTCGGACTTGCCCTTCACCCCGAGAAGACACGCCTGATCGAGTTTGGTCGCTTCGCGATCGAGCGACGATCGGCGCGTGGAGAAGGTCGCCCGGAAACGTTCGATTTCCTGGGCTTCACTCACCGCTGTGACACGAGCCCCAAAAACGGCTGGTTCATGATCCGCCGCGAGACGATCGCGAGTCGCATGACTCGGACCCTGGCGGCGATCAAGCAGCATCTTCACCGCCGCCGCCACCAGCAGCCGGGGCAAACCGGTCGCTGGTTAGGCCGGGTGGTTCGCGGCTGGATGGGATACCACGCCATTCCCGGCAACGTATCTCGGATCCGACGTTTCCGTGATGAGGTCAGTCGGTTATGGCTCCGCACGCTGCGTCGTCGCAGCCAACGGCATCGCTGGCCATGGAGTCGCATGAAACGGCTGATCCGCCTCCACCTGCCTGCGGCCAAAGTCCTCCACCCGTATCCCGACCAGCGATTTCGCGCCCGACTCAAGGCAGGAGCCGTATGAGACAACACTCACGTACGGATCTGTGCGGGGGGCGGCCGGAAACGGCCGTCCCTACCGCAACCGAGTCGCAAGAAGACAATTGCGTTCACACAAGACATCAAACCCGCGCCCTCCCCTCAACCTCACTTGAGGCTCGATCTTGACCCTCCCTTCGCTGCGCATGGGAGTGTCAATTCGGTGGCGAGCAGCGAGAAGTGTCGATTAGGCAAGGAGTTGTTCTTGGCAAGGTAGCCTGTGACCCGCCAACGAAGCCTGTCCGTGAAATCACGGACATCGATTTGCGGCTATTCGGGACAGGCACACTTGGCAACCGGTAGCGATAATCACTCCGAATGGTGATGGGGTCGTCCGAATTGCTAGCGACCATCAGACCTGATTCAGCACTGGGGTTTTCGTTGCGGCCAGCCATGTTGAGGGATCCAGGCGGCTGAGAGGAGGTCGGACGCGAAGTCGAACCCGATGGAAAGCTAGAACATGAAGCGAAAGCGCCTCCGTGTGGAAAGGCTCGAAGATCGACACCTCCTTTCCGCGATCGAACTTGTTGAGGTCGGTCGAATCTCTCGTGACGACTTCACGCGACCGACGGAAGGATCCGCATTCGGATCATCTATTGCCGAAGTCGGGGATATCGATGGGAACGGTGTGAATGATCTCGCCGTGGGAGCTCCCGGTGATGGGGATCAAGAGAGTCCCGGTTGGGTCACGGTCTTATTCATGAACGATGACCGACGCGTGGAACGAACGCACATCATTAACAATCGACTCAATGGATTCACCGACTCGCTGACCGATCAAAGCCGATTCGGTTCGTCTGTCGCGCCGGCGGGAGATCTTAACGGTGATGGCGTGCCTGACCTCTTAGTCGGCGCGGATGGTCAGGGCGGCCGTGGCGCCGTTTGGTTGGTCATGTTGAATCGAACCGGTCGCGTGATCCAACATTCGCGAATTGACCTGGGTGCGGCGCCGCTGGTCGGCCAGCTCGCCAGTGGAAGCCGATTCGGAGCCTCCATCGTGTCACTCGGCGACTTGGACGGTGATGGGATCTCGGAATTGGCCGTTGGCGCGCCTGGCGATCCGAAGAATGGCAAGGACGCCGGCGCGGTATGGGTACTGTACCTTGATCAACAGCATTCGGTCCGCAACGCCGTCCGACTCGAAGGCGACGCATCGGAGCGTTTCGGAGCGTCCTTGGCAGCGACTGATTTGGATGAAAACGGTAACCCCAATCTTTTGGTAGGACGTCCCGGACACCAAGATGGCCGTGGTGGGCTGTGGGTGTTGGAGCTTGGTAACTCAGCGGAGGTCATCGCCTCGTCCACGATTCCCGCTCCCAATAACGCGACAGGCTTTGGCGAAGCCATCAGCGTCGTGAACACGGGCGATGGTACCCACCAAATCGCCGTCGGCGCGCCACAAACTTCGTCAGTGGGCCCCACGACGTCGGGATGCGCAGTGGCTCCGGCTACGAACTAATCTCCGCGTCCGAAGACAGCGCGCGGCGTCGCAACGTCAATCAAAATGGACAGAACTTCGCTCCGCCAACGATGCTCACTTCGCTTGTCAGGCAGTCACCCGTGAGCACGGTTCCTATGCTTGCCTCGCAAGACGACGACGGGCCCATCACACTCTGGCAGTGGCCACGGCTGGAAGTCGATTATGGAGACGCCGTTGATGACAGTTCTCAGGGTGGATTTGGGTACAAGACACTTCCCGAGAATGGTGGGCCGGTGCATCTGGTTGATGACTCAGTTCGGCTTGGCGCAACCGTGACGGGCGGTCGACAGGCTAGTCCCAACCGCTACGCCGATGGAGACGACTACGACGACGTTCCCAATGGAGATGATGAAGACGGGCTGGTCGATCGACGGCGTGACCTGAGTTTGATTCGCGGCGTCAAGCCGGCTGTTGAAATTCAAGTCACCAATCAGACCGACAAGCCGGCACAGCTCATTGGCATGATCGACTACAACGGCGACGGGACTTTTCAAATCAATGTCGGCCAATCGATCACGGAACACGCGGCATTGGAAATTGCGGCCGGATTCAGCGGAACGGTCACACTGCGACTTCCCGAGGTGCCCGCCGGAGCGGTCGACTAAACCTACGCCCGTTTTCGCATCACGACCGACTTTAATGCCTTTTATCGAGAAGGAGGATTCGCCAGCGACGGTGAAGTCGAAGACTACCTGGTGACGATCAACAGCGGGCAATTGAAGGCTGAGTTGCTCAAGGATTTGACGGATATCCTTCCGGACAACGGCCAGAATTTCAGCAATCCATCTAGATTCATTTCCGCCGGATCCAAGACGTTTTTCCTAGCCAACCTGGCACCGGGATTCGACTACCTGTATGTGACCGACGGCACGGCTGACGGGACTCGTCAACTGTCCGAGGCGAATGGATTTGACGACGCGGTGGTGCTCGACGGCCATTTGTATTTCGAAAACAGAATCACGGGTGGGCTTTGGCGAAGCGATGGCACGCCTGAGGGCACAAAGGAGCTTTTGCCCGAGTTCGAAGGCATCCGCCAGTTGCAGGTCTTCGACAATCGCATTTTCTTCACGGCAGAAAAAGGACTCGACAACGTGGACGGAGTCGCGGACGGACTGATTCCGGGGGTCTGGTCAAGTGACGGAACGCGAGGAGGGACACGACGCGTCCAGAACAACTACGGCATTCAAGGCTCAGCAGGTTTGCAAATCCATCAACTCCAGCGAGCGAGACTCCATGTCGTCGATGACCGTCTGTTGATCTTTGCCGACAGCTTCGAATACGTCCGTGAACAAGGTGTGGACGTTCAAAAGCATCGGTCAGCGGCGTTTTGGAAATACCAGGGCCTTGGACAGAGTCTCCAGTACCTCGGTGAGACGGGGACCGAGGGAAACACTGGAGACTCGCTGGCAGGCTCCATTCCGACTCTGTTCGGTCAGTCAGCCTACTTTTTCGCATCCGTCCGGCAGCGAGGTGAGACGTGGACTGAACTTTGGAGACTCGAAGGTGATGCGGCAATGCGAGTCCAACGCATGCCGGATGACTTTGCGCCCGGGCCCATTCTCAATTTCGATGAGACGGCTTACACCGCTTCTTTTCCGTTTGGTCAGAGTAAGCCCAAGCTCGTGCGAATCAACCTGAGTTCGGGCGAGGTCACGGACACGGGGATCGAGACGGATGACTTCCTCTTGGGACTTCTGGCAACACCTGACTATCTTTACTTCCGCCAGAACTTTCGGTTGATGGCGATGGACAAGGACGGGCAGGTTCAGACGCTACCGGGATCGAGTCCGCAATCACCGGTTCCGTTCCAAGACGGCGTGGCCTATCTCGCGGGCGACAGCGACTTTCAATTCGAGATCTTCCTGCATCGCGATAGCGAGACCGGCATCGGGCAGGCCACTGACTTTCCGGGCGAAGTACCGGCTGCCGGTGTCAGTCTCCTGAATCCGACTTCGCTGTTCCCAACCGAGATTGGGTTGTTTTTCCCGGCCAGAGCGAGTGTTGAGCAGGGCTTTGAACCGTATCGGCTGGTCAATGAACCCGCGGCGTCCCTGAGCATCAGCGACCTCACGATCGCAGAAGGCAGCGGTGGCTCGCAAACGCTGGCTACGATGACGGTGACGCTCCATGGCAACCATGGGGCTCCCTTGAGCGTCGACTATCGGTCCGAGCCTGTCTTTTCCAGTACGTCCAGTGACTTCGGAGATCTGGATGGCTCCGACTTGGTGCTCGAATCGAACTCGTCAAGTGGCGGTTCCGGCGAACAGATTGCTTTGATCACGGGCACGCTGGACTTCGAAGGAAACGATGGAGAATCCCAAACGATCACCATTCCCATCGCAGGCGACGACATCGTTGAAACGAGCGACACGATTCTGGTTCGATTGCTGCCGACCGATGTCAAGTTGACTCGCGCCGTGGGCCGACTGACGATCGTCAATGACGACGTCGCTACCATTCGAATCGGCACCAACATTGCGGCTGTGACCGAAGATGATGCGGGGTCGACTGAATACCCTTTTCAGGTCAGTATCGACAAACAGGTCGATGGACCAGTGTGGGTTGATTTTGACACGTTTGGCAAATCCGCATCGCACCCAAGTGATATCCAGCGGGCCTTTGGGACGCTTGATTTTGAGGATGTCGCGGATGGCCAGCTGGGCATCAGCGTTCCTGTCTTCGACGATACGTTGATCGAAGGCGACGAAGACTTCGAGGTCGCGCTGACGAACCTGCAGGCTGGTGGGCTCGAAGTGCGTATCGAAGTCGATCGCGCCGCAGGAATCATCTTGGATGACGACTTTGCCATCGGTTTGGATCTGGGGGATGCACCTGAGGGATACCCGGTGCGAATTGCCGATGACGGGGCACGACATCGCGGCGTCGGCGTCCGTCTTGGCGGAACGCGGGACACCGAGCGAGGCGGAGAAATAAGCGAGGCCGCTGACGGTGATGATGTCAGTGGGAACGCCGCCGATGACGAGGATGGCGTCGCCTTTGCAACGTCCATCGTTAGCCTGGTGGATGCTCCCACGATCGCGTCGATCAGCGTTGAAGCAAACGATATCGGATTCGTCGATGCTTGGATTGACTTCGATGGCGATGGACGTTGGACGGATCCAGGAGAGCGAATCGCTGATTCATTGGCCGTGGAAGCCGGAATGACGTTGATCAGCTTCAACGTGCCCGCCGGAGTCGAATCCGGTGAACACGTGGCTCGATTTCGGATCAGTCAGCAAGGCGGACTCGATTCGGTTGGCTATGCCGAAACGGGAGAAGTCGAAGACCATTTGCTGGCCGTGGAAGCCGTCGGCGCCGGCGAACTGATCGATGCCGCGATCATGCTTCAACCAGCGATCTCGGCCACGGTTTCGTCTAACAATGATCAGATACGGGTTGTTGCTGACGAAGTAGCTCGATTTGAAGCCCCCCGCGACGTGGTCAATCAAATTCGACTGATGGGAACCGGCGCCGACGATGTCATTCAGATCAGCCAATCCGTTGACGTTATGGGAGTTTCCTTTGATGGGAACGATGGCGTCGATCGACTTGATCTTTTGGGGGCCAACCAATCATTGGATTTGACCCAACTTCCGTCCGATCAGATCCGCAGTCTTGAGGTGATTGACTTGCGTGGAAACGGGACCAACCGGCTGACGGGCGATGGGGACAGCGTTGCAAGAATCATCGACTCCAACGATTTGTTGACTTTGATCACTGATGGGGACGATCAAGTGGATGTGGGTCTGGACTGGACGTTCACCGGGGCCGAAGTTGTCGACGGACAGTTTGTTCGTGTGTTCACGCAAAACCCAACGATTCGCTTCATCGGTCCACACGACTGGTCCAATCCCATAGATCGGTTCGACGTCAACGCGGAAGACGGTGTAACGGCGGCGGACGCTTTGGTCATTATCAATGAGCTCAACCGAGCCCGATATCACCGTGGCTCGGTGCTGGTTGCCGCCGTTGAAGTCGAACCGTTCCCCGGGTTCTTCTACGATGTCAACCTTGACGGTCGTGTCACCGCTCTGGATGCATTGCAAGTTATCAATCAGCTCAGTGCGACGGGGACGCGACAGCTGGTCGAAGCAGAAGTATTACCTAGCCCAACGGTCGCGCCCCAGGCGATCGACGATCTGTTCGCGCGTTGGGATGCGTCGAGCGAAGAAGGAATGCTCTTTTAGTGACACTTCTCGCTGATCGCCACCACTGACACGTTGAACTTGGGTTCACCTTGCTGATTGCATTGCAACGACTGCTTGCATATCAGCCGAGTCGCCTTAGCGACCGGTTATCACATGATTGGCATTGCGCTCGAAGAACCGGGAGCTAACGCTCTGCCGTGGATGCCATGTCCACGCCAGTATTCCGCCACCGCTTGATTTTCGGGCGGTGAAATTCGCCAAGAGTTTTGGCCTGTCCAAGGATGCCGAAAGACTTGGCGTCTTTCGCTACGGATATAACAGCAGTTTGGGCTGCGGCGGAGTACTAGGCACCGCTGCGAACTCGGCTCCGATTCTCCGCGGTCATCCTAGCTGAAACGGCACGGGTCGATTCGTCGCTTTCCCTTAGTTCAAGCATGACGTTTCGATCCGGCTCATGCCCCATCTTGTCTAGGACTTCAACCAGGTCCTCCGCAAATCGCTTTCGTGCTCTGTCGCCGTAGTTCTTTTGCGCGAACTTCATAATATGTTCTACTAGGATGTCATCAATCGACACGAGCGGCCACCAATGATCGCCAACCAAAACCACGGGTAGGTTGTTCTGCCAACGAACTCCGGAGAACGGCGCCACTCGAGCGTAGCCGTATCGCGTTCCTGGCTTCCAGGACGAAGGCGGTATTACCTTTTCTAACAAGACACGTCCAACGATTTCAACATCGGGGCCACCACAATTGGAGAACATGGCAACTCCGGTCTGATACTCAGGCGAGAAACCAACCCAGGCGGTGCAGTTGCTTCGTCCACCGTTCTTTTCCAGGATGCCACCGACTTCGTCCAGGATACGAAGCGACCATCCAAGGGTCTTTCCGGATGGACGACCCGATGAGAGCAAAGTCTCACTTTGCAACTCAGCCAGGGTTGCTTCTGAAAGCACACCTGGCTCCATTTGAGCTATCAAGAATTTGCCGAGATCTTCCGTCGTTGTTACTAAACCACCCGACCCTGCCAAGCGTTCTTTGAGGGAGTGCGTTCTCTTTCCACCGCCCCGAATTTGCGACGCATATCCAGTTGCTGGCTTCAGAGAAGATAACCCTTCGATACCCGTGTTCCGCAAATCCAGCGGCTGACACAGCCAGTCGTCCAACAGCTGGTGGAGCGGCTTCTTGGCGGCTTCTTCCAATACATGCCCAAGCAATCCAAACCCGAGATTGGAGTAGGCCTCTGCTTCACCCGGGTAGGACTGCAGTTCCACCTGTGCAAGGTGATCGTAGAGCTTTTGAGGCTCCAATTCGTAGCGTCCCTCGATGCTTTGAACGGGACCAGGGACGCCTCGCGGCAATCAGGACGTATGGGATGCAAGTTGCCGCAGTGTGATGAGACGCCCTTTGGCGGGTGTCGTACTGAGCTGCACGCCCGCCGGAAGGTACTTCACAACCGGCTCATCCAGACCGACCAAACCTTGTTCATCAAGAATGACTGCTAGCGTTGCCATGAACACCTTCGTGACCGACGCCACGTGGTAAGGCGTGTCAGCGGAAGCAACTCGACCGCTTTCCTTGTCTGCGAAGCCGGTCACAGACTGGTAGATGACCTCGCCATCACGGACAACAACCGTTCCGAGACTTGGATAAGATGACTCGCTGAGACGAATCAGCCAATCGTCGAGGTGCTCCACATCCGAATCCGAGAAGGCGCTAATATCCTCCAGGCTTGGCCCTCGAATCGAGATGAATGATCTCAGAGCCAAGAGTGCCAGGATTGGCATCACCACCACCAAAAGCAAGACAAACAATGCCGGCGTTTTTGGACGTACGGGAACAAGGTCAGTCGGCGGTGATTCCTTTTGTCGCCGGTGGCTGAGATAGATCAATCGAAACAGAGTGACCTCGAATGCAATGACAGCCGCGATAGTCGACTGAAAGAAGGTGGTTCCCAGGAACACCGGCCCAATGTGCGGAGGAATGGCTATCAGCCAAACACAAACGCCCGCAAGAATCGTCGGCACGTATACATACGCTACTTCCCACCAAGTCGGGATCACGCGATTCCAGTTGAATGCCCCACCGTCTGATTGATGCCTTGAGCCAGGGCTACCGTCCGTCGCTGACTGTGCGATTTCCTCCGCGAGATACAGCATCTCATCGCGATCGCTCTCCGTATCGCTTTCCAAGTGCGCGATCAACCTGGTGATTCGGTCCCGCCGCGGTTCCAACTGCTCCACAACGGCCTTCTGATTCAGCCGATCAACCGCTTGATACATTTTGTAGACAATGGTACCCATTACGCCGCCAACCAGGATCGCCCCAATCCAATGCCCCGTCGTGTCCCAACCGACGTGCACAAAGAACGCGAGCAGCGAGATCGAGAAGGGAAGCAGATACCACCAGAAAACGTTTCGCAACAGCCAGATCTGATGCTCGACATCTGCCAGCGACTTTCTCGCATAAAACACCAACGGTTCGCCCGCGTCGCTCGAGCCCTTGGGATGCAAGCGGCGATCCACCAACATGAAACCAGCGATCCACAAACAAGCTGGCACGGTCAAGTACCACGACCACGGCATTTTCAACGTCACGCCAAGCACAATCCACAGGGGAATCATCAGCAAGGAGACGCCAACTTCGCGCACGTCGCGCCAGAAGATCATGTCTTGAAATGCTGTCTGGGACTGTCGCACTGCCTTTTCGATTTTCTCCGTATCGAACGTGATGCGCACGTCAGAAGCCTCGGATTGCCACACCTCTTTGTAATGCTCAAGATTCATCAGAAAGTGCCTCCGCTGATTCCTGGTTCAACATCTTTGCGAGGGCTTTCTTGGCTCGATTCAGCTTGACCCCTACATTGCCCTCGGAGATCCCCAATACCTCCGCCATCTCTCGATAACTCAGCTCATCCAAATACATCAAAACCAGCACTTTGTCCGTGCTGCGAAGCTGATGAATGGCCGCATACAGACGCTCGATCGCCTCGGTCTGCTCCAGCTGCCCTGCATGGTCTGGGGCAGAGGATTCCAGCCTGCTGAACTCAAAAAAATTTTCTTCGCGCGAGCCTCGCGAGACACGTTTACGTTTCCAGTTCAACGCGGTGTGCAATGCAACTCGGTAGAACCAAGTCGAAGCGTTCGACTCGCCGCGAAATCTGGGGAGGGACTTCCATGCCTGTAGCAAGATCTCTTGTGCCAGATCCTCGCACTCGTCCTTTGACCACGTGTAAGCGCGAGCGACTTTGATGACCTGCGCGCTGTACTCGCGTAGCCAGTCTGTAAAGAGCGATTCGTGATCGTTTTCTGACGCCAATGGATCGGGTCCCTCACTTCCTTATCGTTGGTACCCGCTTAGCCCTTGTCCTTACAGCATTCCCGTTGAAATTGTGTTAGACGCATCTAACGATCAGTGTTTCCGATCGTTGTACCTCGACAGCTGGTCGGCCGTCCGACGTTTCATTCTAGCGATCGAGGAAGCGGGTTGGCTTGGAAAGAACGGGAGATCATCGATCGCCACCCCGATTCGCGCCAAAGCAAATCGCCACTGATCGGCGTCGCCGGCTGTTCGCATGATCGGTGACGGGCGTTGGAGGAACACTTGGCGGATTCGCGGGGATAACTCACCCGCCACCGGACCGATGCGGATCAGTCCCTCGCGAATACCATCCAAAACACGACGTCGATCGAAATATGGCTCGATCGTAAGCGCCTCCTCAAACGCGGAACGCAGAGCGGGCAAAGCTTGCGGTGACTCCAGGTCGGAGAGAGACGCCAGGAAGGCCCCTGCACCCGGATAGGACGTTGGCGATCTCCAGATCATCCAATCAGATGCATTCGGGTTGGCGAATGTTCCCGGTGGCATATTGGCTAGCCCGTTCGCCAATCGATTGCGCAGTGATTCGCCCGAGTTCTCCATCAGGATCCGTTTTGCATACGCCAACCGCATCTCGGCTGGAACCCGTCTCTCGTGGAAAACCGTCTCCAATGCATCCTCGATTTCACGCACCCGCTCATCAGCGACGATCTGGGCGACCAGTGCGAGATCCTCATCGCGCACATCATAGAAGAACGACTTCAAATACGGCTTTGCCAACTCCAGCGTTACGGGGTTTCCATCTGGGTTTGCGAGCGTTTGCTCCAACTTCAAACGCAGGCGATGGGTCGAACCGCCATCCCAAATTGGTACCGAGACAAAGATACAGACCGAAAGCCAGCCGTGAGCGCGAGATAAAGAAAACAGGATGGCGCGACTGCCAGAATGAGCCCCGGTAGGATCAACAGGAACGCAACTGCGACCAACGACGGGGAGACGATCGCGATGGCAGCGAGCGTACCAGAAAAGAAAAGCGCCTGTTTCAACCGAGGTATGCCCAAGCAGCAAGAGCAGGAAAATCTGCACAGACCGGATCATCTTGTCCATCTCTAGGACCAGCGATCATCTGAGCAGCAAGGCTTCTTTTTCGAACCCTAGCTTGGACCTGCCGCAAGGGCTCGATGGATTCCCATGGATTGGCCCGTTTTGACAGGCCTCGCTCACGACAATGATCCTGTGCGGCTGTGATCTGCACTCTCCCCAGCAATTCAAAGACGACAGGCGTTGGTGGCATTCGCGGCGTATTCTAGCTTTCCGCTCTTGCCGACTGATTGATGCGAAAGGCAAGTTGTTGCAATTCACTTGCTAGATCCACATTCACGACCGCGACCTTGCCGCCAACGCGAAGCGTGATCGGAGCGAAATTCAAAATCCCTTCGATACCACCCGCAACCACGCGCGTTGCCATCTCCAACGCCTGATCACTAGGGACGGCGAGCACCGCCAACTCCGGTTGATGACGATCCAAGACCAGATCCAATTCGTTGACAGACAGAACCTCAGTCCCGCCAACCCGCTGACCGACCTTGGACGCATCTGTGTCGAATGCCGCTGCAAGGGAGAAACCCAATCGCGTGAACCCGCGATAGCGCAGTAGCGCGGTGCCAAGCGAGCCAACTCCGATCAGAATCACTTTCCATTGTTGGCCGCTGCCCAAAACTTCTCCAAGGCGCTCAAGTAGACGACGAACGTCGTAACCCACTCCTCGCCGACCGATCGTCCCAATGGCTGACAGGTCACGTCGCACAATGGCAGGTGATACGTTCACCAATCCGGCAAGATCACGACTGTTGATCGACGGGATGTCGTCGTCCAGCAACCGAGACAATTCACGAAAGTAAAGGCTGAGCCGGCCAACGGCGGGATTCGAGAGCTCACCACGAAGCCCGCGCCGGGAATCGGCTTTCGAAGCGGCAGCGTCCGAAGTCGCCGTTCGAACCGGAGTGAGGTCTCGTGACGCCTCTGCGCCCGATGCGCCCCCAACTGCCATGGGAGACGTTCTCGACTTCGAGGCATCGTCAGCAGAATGGCTACGCATCTTTTCAAGTTCTCACGTGTGTTTTCAAGTTCTCACGTGCGGCGAGACAGTCACTTCGGTCCACCCAAGATGCCGATTCTGAACCGATAAGGCGTTGAATCGACTCGCTCACTCGTCACAACCGTTGCATCCCGATCAGTCGCTTGGGGCTGTATGACGCAACGCCACAAACGTTGCATTTTTCCAACACCTCCCCTTTTGCGTGTTCAATGCTTCACCCGTAGTCGATGAACTCACTGCATTGAAATCCGTTTCACCAAACGCGTTGCCTTGCGCACCCGTTGCAGTGTGACATCGATACTTCCCGTACCTCCCCTGATCAAGACAGCCCCCCGCGGACGGTCGTGATCAGAGTCGTCAAACCGGCGACTGCCTCCCGGCCTCAGTTTGGTCGACGGCGTGAACGCGATCAAGCGTTTCACCTTGGGCAGGTTCGATCCCGTCATCGACGGATTTTGATCAGTTTCTTATGCCGGGGGGTTCCGGCGTGAGAGTGGAAAGCTGCGTCCATAACACGTCCGTGTTGTTTTCACTGGAGAACAAGAAATGAAAAGGCTTTGGTTGATGCCCGCCCTGGCGATCGTCTCGATCGCATCGGGTTCGGGTGCCGCCCACGCTGCCTACTGTAGCGCAATCAGCTACGAAGGTTGTAGCAGCTGTGGTGGCTCCGTTGTTGCTGAAGGTTCAGCAGCCGGCGGTGAGATGGTTGTTGATGGTGGTGCCGCTGCAGGCGGCTCCTACACCGTCATGAAAACCGTTCGTGAAACCGTGATGGAGCAAGTCGAAGAGACTCGCTACCGCACGCGAAACGAAGTTTACTATGAAGACAAGGTCATCAATAAGACCCGCATGGTCCCTGAACAGCGTCAGCGCGAAGTTCAGTACACCGTGATGGTCCCGACCTACGAAACTCGCGAAAAGACGATCAACTACACGGTCAACAAGCCTGTGTACGAGACGCGTGAACGAGTGATCAACTACACGGTCAAGAAGCCCGTGTACGAAACGCGTCAAAAGACGATCAACTACACCGTGATGAAGCCCGTGTACGAGCAGCATCAAAAGGTGATCAACTACACCGTCAAGAAGCCCGTGTACGAGACGCGTCAGAAGACGATCAACTACACGGTCATGAAGCCGGTCCACGAAACTCGTGAGCGAACGATCAACTACACGGTGATGAAGCCTGTGTACGAGACGCGTCAGCGCACGATCAACTACACGGTTTACAACACCGTGCAAGAGCAAAAGGTCCGCACCGAGACCTACTACGTTCGCGTTCCTCAAACGTACACCAAGACCGTCACGGTTAACGGTGGAAACTGGGAAACACGCACGGAGACCGTTCCTGGCCCGATGATCCGTCGCACGGTTCGTGAGCCCGGCACGTACAGCTACGACCCTGCAACGTGCAAGTGCGTGTACACGCCTGGCTGCTGCCGCGTCGAGTGCGTTCAAGGTTGCCCCAAGACCATCTGCAAGAAGGTCTGGGTCCCAACTTGCGAGCAAAAGGAAGTGACCTGCACGAAGTACGTCTGCGAATGCCGCACTCGTGAAGTTCCTTACACCGTTTGCAAGAAGGTGCCGGAATGCCGCACCAAGGTTTGCGAGTACAAGGTCTGCAAGATGGTGCCGGAATGCCGCACCAAGACCTGCCAGTACACTGTCTGCAAGATGGTTCCTGAGTGCCGCACCAAGGTTTGCGAGTACAAGGTCTGCAAGATGGTTTGCGAAAACCGTCAGAAGGTCTGCAACTACACGACTTGCAAGATGGTGCCGGAATGCCGCACCAAGGTTTGCGAGTACAAGGTTTGCAAGATGGTTTGCGAGCCACGCACCAAGGTTTGCAAGTACACCGTTTGCAAGATGGTTCCCGAGTGCCGCACCAAGACTTGCACCTACAAGGTTTGCAAGATGGTTCCTGAGTGCCGAACTCGCACCGAGTGCTACACGGTTTGCAAGAAGGAATGCTACCAAGAGACCGTCAAGGTCAAGAAGTGCCGTAAGGTTTGCGAACCTTACACGGTCACCAAGTGTGTTCCTCGCACGATCTGCAAGCAAGTTCCCGTCACCGTTTGCTGCCCCGCTCCTTGCTGCGGCGGTGCCGTTGCCTCGGCTAGCGACGCTGGCTGCAGCTCCTGCGGCGACGCGGCTGGCTGCGACAGCTGTGGCGGAGGCTGCGACGCAGCTCCCGCTTGCTGCGAGCCAGCTCCTTGCTGCGATCCTTGTGCACCCAAGTGCGAAAGCCCCCTGAAGAGCTTCTTCAAGGGTCTCTTCGACGGTTGCAAGAAGAACGATTGCTGCGAACCAGCTCCTTGCTGCGACGTGGCACCCGCTTGCGGTTGCTGATCGCTTCGGGACACTGTTTTAGCTTCGAGAGTTGGACGCTCTTCACCGGAAGACGCCCAACGATCCCACGACCGCGACTGACCTCGTAATCACCCATCGAACACAGGTCACCGGTCGTGGGGTCAAAAGGGCGTCTTTTTCGGACGCCAAAGCCGGACGTAGACCACCGGACTGACAGCGAAGCCACAAGACGGGGTGTGATTCCATTTTGGATCACGCCCCGTTTTTGTTTGCGCGGTGCTTCCTGCTATAGTTGGTTCGTTGGAGTCCAGGCTTTAGCCGCCCCTCGCGTTTCTCGAAAAAGCAGTCTCTTTCACTCTCAGCTCTGTTCGAAGATTCCAGCATGCCAGCCCCGCAGTTGTTTCCGCATTACACCGTCGAGGACTATCAACTGTGGCAAGGCGACTGGGAACTCTGGGAGGGGCACCCGATTGCAATGAGCCCAAGTCCCTTTGGTGAACATCAACGCATTGTGTCCGATCTGTCAATGTGGTTCGGCTTGGCCATCCGGGAGTCCGATTGCCACGCGAAACAGTTGGCAGAGCTTGACTGGATCGTCTGTGACAACACGATCGTACGGCCCGACCTCATGGTGGTGTGCGGCGATGCTCCTGAAAAGCACCAGATGGAGCCACCGGCATTGGTCGCCGAAGTCCTCTCACCGTCAACGCGCGCGAATGATCTCAATTTCAAACGCAGCCTGTACGAAGCCGAAGGTGTGCCTCACTACCTGATCATCGATCCGGTTGCCGCTTCGGTCTCACATCTGCGACTGAATGGTGGGGTCTACCAAGAGCTGGAGAGCCAGGGAAGTGTGAGCATCCATATCTGCCGAGACTGCGATCTATCGGTTGATCTGACAAGGCTATTTGCCAAGTAGACACGGCCTAGCCAAAGCCACCCGTTGTGAACGTGAATGTCACCAGCATTCCGATCCAGACCAGGTCCAGGAAATGCCAGTATTGCGCTGCGAAATCAACAGGCCAGTGGCGCTCGTGGTCATACCGCCCTAGAAGAGATCGAACGGACACGATCGCAAGGGAAACCACTCCTCCAGCAACATGCAGGGCGTGCAAGAGCGCTAGCACGGCGATCATCCCCACGACTCCCTTGCCGGTTCCGGCGTCCAGACCGGGGCCTGAGAGCATCACGTTCATGCTTTGGTACTGCATCGCCATGAAAGCGATCGCGGCCACGGCGCTGACAGCTAGCAGTCCGCCCGTCCACCAACGGCGACTTCGGCGGACGGTCCTGGTGGCAGCGTGCAACAAGCCGCTGATCGCCACCAAACACACGGTGCTGACCAAGAAACCCACGGGCAACTTTGCAGAACTCTGAGGGTCATCCATGCGATTGGCCGCATAGATCCCGTAAAGCAGCATGCTGGAGAAGAAAAAAACCAGCAGCATGGCCAAAAAGAGCCAGCCACCCTGTCGAAATCGTTGATCAAGAGGAAGCATGCGCAATGACCAATGGCAAAAATATCAAAGGTAACCGTTTCGGCTGCCACTTCATCTCAAACGACTACGCCAGCACGGGCAGATTCAGTCCCGGCGTAACACCCACGCGGTTAGAAACCGATAAACGCCGGACGAGGTCAACCGCTGAGATGCGGCCCGCCAACAAATCCAGGTAAGACGAGACCATTCGTCGCGTTTGATGGGCATCCTCACGCAACAACTCCACGCGAAACTCTCGCGTGCCACGGGCGACAAGGCGTTCGACGATATCCGCACCGCTTTGCGCCTTCGCGTTGAAGAGCGTGTTGCGGCACGCGATGTCGGCCTCCAGCGGATGCTTCGCCCCGGCTCGATCTCGCATTTCAACCGAGTGTCGGTCGCAGGGTCGCCCGCAGTTCGTTTTGTTGGTGCCTGGCGACAAGACCGCACAGAAAACACAGTGCTCCATATGGAACAAAGGCATATGCTGATGCACCACCACATGGAGCCCGGATGCAGGCGTCGTATCCGCTAGGTCCACAAGCTGTCCCGCATCCAGGTCGAGTGATGCCGTGACGGTCGCGGCACCGCACTCTTGAAGCCAACGCACCGAAAGCCCATTGGCCGCGTTCAAAGAGCTGTCCGCAATGGCAGGCAAGCCGTTCTCCGAGGCAAAACGCAGGGCGGCCAGATTGCGCGCCAACACACCGTCTGGGCCCTGGCGATGCAATTGCTTGAGAAATCCCATTTCGCGTGGCTTCTGCATGCGTACACTGGCCACGTAGATTTTCGCTCCCGCGCGGTGTGCTGACTGCACGGCCTGACGATGCTCTTTCACGTGATGGAAGTCGGCGATCAAGGCCCCTCCCTGGCGCGTTCCTACCCCCAGTTCTAGCGCTGCTTCGAGCTGTTCTTGAGTGCGGCACAGTACGAACAGGGAAGCAGAATCGCTTGGAGTCTTGCGCCGCGATAGATGTCGATCATCTCCAAGCACGCGATCATAGGCCACCGTAGCGTCCACCGTGCGGTGCGGCTTACGCTGCAATTGCTGCGTGAGTTGGTCGATACAAACTCGCCTGGCTTCATTGATCAGTCCCAGGGGAAACAGGGGTTTCCCGTGAATACTCGTTTCCAGCGTACCGAGGCAAAAGGGCGTGCCCCCCGTGCGCGACAGTTTCTCCTGCAACACCTCCGGTGTAATGGGATGTTTTTTCGCCACTGACAAGGATTCGGTACCACGCCACTGGTGCGTCACCGTCGCGTCATCGCTCAATGTCGCCGAGATACAGGGTACTTCGCCCGTAGCCGCCCTCACGCTCCAGTTCACGTCACGTAGCCTTCTCGGCGGGCCACCAAATGACTTATTGAGCCGTCGATTGAGCTGTGGGTCGTCCGTCTTGAAAACACTGGCACCGATGTCGATCTTGGACCAATTGATCGCGTCTCGTTGAAACCCAATCCACACACGCTGGCCCACTTGTGCTTCCTTCACTGGAACATCGTCAGCATCCTCTTCCAGCCGTAGTTGATAAACACGACCGCCCACGTGCGTGTCTTCATGGCCGTGGCTCCATGAGTCGTCATTGTCCTGGCACGCGATGGCCAGCCCGTCTCCCAAGCGAATCGGCGTGTTGGTTTTGACAAGCACGCTGCCACGTTGGGTCTTCAGCACGGTTCCCAATCGAATGCCTTGTTTCGCGCTCCTCAGACCGGGCACCAATCGTTTGTGATTGTTCCCCTCCAGCCAACCAGGCGTAAAGCCACGCGAGAACGAAAGCTCCATGTTTTGGCGCTCTTCGTCGGAGACACGGACACAGCCTTCGGACACCGCCTGATCGATGGCTGCTCGATAGTGCTGCGTGATATTGGCGACATACTCGGGCGTCTTGAGACGGCCCTCAATCTTGAGGCTTGCCACACCCGCTTCAACGAGCTCTGGGATCGCTGCGTAACCGGCCAAGTCTTGTGGTGAAAGCAGGTACCGCACCGAACCCAAGTCACGATCCGCCCCGTCGACCACCAGCTCATACGGTAGGCGACAGGCTTGAGCACACTGGCCGCGGTTCGCACTACGGCCACCCAGCGACTCGCTCGTCAGGCACTGCCCGGAATAGGCAACACACAACGCACCATGGATAAAACATTCGACGGGCACCGGCGAGTTCGCACAAACGTCTTGGATCTCACGAATCGAAAGCTCGCGAGGCAGGACCGCACGACTCAATTTCAGGTCGCGAGCAACCTCAATCGTCTCCGCACTTGTCAGGCTCATTTGCGTGGACGCGTGGATCTCGATCGAATCGCAGATGTCGTTGACGAGACGGGCAACGCCAAAGTCCTGGACCAGCACGGCATCCACGCCTGAACGACAGATTGCCTCGATGACGGGGATGACCCGCTCCAACTCATTCGGAAACACCAAGGTATTGAGCGTCACATACCCGCGGACGCCCCGAAGGCGTAGCGTTTCCATCAGCGGATCCAGGTCGTCCAGGCCAAAATTGGCCGCTCGATGCCGGGCGTTGAAACCACAGTCCAAGCCGAAATAGACGGCATCCGCACCGTTCTCTATCGCGGCGCTCACACAATCCCAGTTGCCGGCCGGGGAAAGCAATTCGGGAACGTGCTTGGTGGGACGCATGGGGGACTTGGCAGGAACAATAGATCAAAGCAGGAATTGATGCCGGCAGACGCCTCTTCGTCGTTTCAAGGTAATGGGTACGCCCCAACTTGTAGATGCCCAAAACCCCAGGCGACAGCCTGGGAATTTCGAAGGAATTGGCAGCGCCTCGACCGGATCCATGGGCAAAGAGGACACTTCTCGCCGATCGCCAACACCGAAACCTAGCCGAACCGATTTCACCCTCCCAGCGAAGCGATTGGGAGGGTCGGCCCGCGTCAGCGTGGCCGGGGAGGGCAGGCCGCGAGAAGACAATCACGTTCACACAAGACATCAAACGCGCGCCCTCCCCGAATTCTCGCTTAAGGCTCGATCTCGACCCTCGCTTCGCTGCGCGTGGCAGGTCGATTTCGTGGCGATCAGCGAGGAGTGTCGCAAAAAGGCGCTCATCCATTTCGTGGGATTGCCCTAAGACTCGTGTTGCATCAAGGCATCGGCATCCAAAATTTGGATGCCATTTTGCTCCACGCTGATTTGGCCCTCGTCAGCCAGATTGCGAAGGACACGCGAAAACGTTTCGCTCGAGACATGCAGGTGATTGGCAATGTCTTTCTTGGTCGCCGGTAGATGGACGACACCATCGGGGCCGCTGGGCAGATCCAAGAGATACCGCGCGATACGACCGAGCGCATCTTGGAGCACCAAGTCATCCAGCAGGCCCACAAAGTGACGCGTCCACATCGCCATGCTACGGAGCAAGCTGCGGCAAAATTCATGACGTTCTTGGATCGCCGATTGCAAGGCACCCTTGGGCACCTTCACGCACACCGATGGCGATGCGGCGATCGCACTGGCGGGCATGCGCATCTCTCCCAGCACGGCCACTTCGCCAAACGAATCCCCGGGCACACAAAGGTGCAGCACATGTTCCCGTTGATTCCGTCCCAACCTCACAACGCGCACGGTGCCACTGGCCACGATGTACATCGCGTCACACGGATCGCCCTGTCGAAACGCTTGCTCGCCACGTTCCAAGCGGATCAACTCCGAGTGCTCAGCCAGATAGGCCACATCCTCCACGCGGCACTCGGTAAAGAGTCGACAGCAACGAATGACTTCTGGGATCGTGACGGGCGTGATCAAGACGGTGTTCAATCTCAGTGAAGGGAGCAACAAGACATTGATCTAGATCAAGGCTGGGCTTGCTTTTGGTTGATCGGAACAACGAACGGCGATACAACGCAAGGATTCAATTGATACCGGGACATTTCATTTGGAATCGGGCGATGCCAGACGCCTCCGAGACTCAGGATGGGAAACATAACGTGGCTTCGCGTCGCAAGGGCACCGCGACGATTCTCTTCGCTGTCAGCCTCGGAATTGCGGCCACGCTCACATGCTCTCTGACCAGGAAGTCACCAAACGAGTCACCGAAGTGCAGCAGTCCGGGGCTTGCCTGCATTGTCATGCATCCATTGTCGCCACCTACCGGCGAATCGGTCTAGAAGCATTAGGCCAAGAACCCACGCCTGAAAAGCTTGCCAGTGACTGCCATCAAGAAGCGGTCATGGAGGGCTTTCGCGCGGTGAGTACCAAGAATTACGAAGAGATCCACGATGAGTTGATGAGAACCCCGGATTGGGTCGACGCACAGAGCGGTGATCCGCACATGGGCGGCGCCCATCCCGTCTCGTGCGTTGATTGCCACAACCCCAAAACGATGGCGATCCGCGTGACGCGTCCGGGATTCATCCTGGGGATTGATAAGCTCGCCAAGAGCGATGATCCCGTGCCTCACCTGCCAAGCATCAACGAATGGCGCAAGAAAGGCAGCATGGGCGACTACGACCCAAACACGATGGCAACACGGCAAGAAATGCGTTCGTTCGTGTGTGGTCAGTGTCACGTGGAGTATTACTGTGCCAACAAAATGACGCTGACGTTTCCTTGGAGCAACGGTCTCAAGATGGAGGACCTGGAGAAGGAATGGGATGAGACCGAATTTCCAAACGACGGGGGTGAGTTCTTTGACTACGTCCACAAAGAGACGGGAACCAAAGTCTACAAGGCCCAGCATCCCGAGTTCGAGCTTTGGAGTCAGGGAATCCATGCCCGTTCGGGCGTGAGTTGCAGCGATTGCCATATGCCGTATGAAAAAGTTGGTGCCACCAAGGTGAGCTCCCATTGGGTTCGCAGCCCAATGATGAACATCAACAAAGCGTGCCAAACCTGTCACAAGATCCCCGAGTCGGAGATCAAGGCCCGAGTGGATCTGATTCAAGATCGCACACGGGGCCCGATGGACCGCGCGGCGACGGCGATGACCGAGATGCTTGATGCGATCATGGCGGCGCAGGAGGCGGGTGCTACCGAGGATCAGCTAGCCCCGATTCGCGATATCCAAAGGAAAGCGATGTGGCGTCTGGACTACATTGCTAGCGAAAACAGCAAGGGCTTTCACGCCAGCCAGGAAGCGGCTCGCATTCTGGGAGAATCGATCGACTACAGCAGGCAAGCCATCGCAGCGTGCTATCGACTGGCTCGATCGCCGGGCACAACGGAGTCCGTCGCCACGTTGAAAACGATGGCGACCTCAAGCGAGGTCAATTGAGAAGCCGTCACGCGGCTTGAACGAAAGATGCGAAGAGGCTGTGTCGTTACCAATGAATTGCCTCGCGTCGCGGTCGAAAATCAGCTCCTGATCGGGGAAGCGTGTCGCAATGCAACCCAACAGCGCGATCTGTGTTAATCCGCAAGCATAGTCAACGTGGCTGCCGGCCAAGGCGTGCTCGCCCGTTTTGGCCGCATGGATCCAACGCGCGTAGTGGTCCATCGCATCGGTATCCGATGCTGTCGCCGCGACCGTGGCGATGAGAACTCGAAAGTCATGCCGCGCTTGGTACAAGACGTCTGCGTCATCGCCTTCAACGGCAACCACCTGCGGCACCTTCGCGTGGGAGCCGCCCGCGATGCTCATCCGATCTCCCACAATCAGACAGCCGTTGCGTTCGGGCTCAAAGCCGGGATCGCCCCATTTGTCGTTGGCCGGAATCGACGCGAGCCAGGGCTTCCGTCGACCATCGTACCAGGTCAACTCCACGCCATCGGGGCACGCTTCATTCGGCGGGAATACCATGTTGACCCGACTGCACGTCGGGTAGGTCACGTCGCAGGCTTGCGAAACCTTGGCGTGTACCGAAGTGGGCAGCTCGAGCCGAAGGGCATCCACCGCTGGGTCCATGTTGTGGCAGCCCATATCACCCAGGGCGCCGCATCCAAAATCCCACCAACCGCGCCATGCGAAGGGAACGTAGCCTTTGCCAAAGGGTCGCATCGCGGCTGGACCCAACCACAAGTTCCAATCCAGTGAGATGGGAGGTTGCGTTGGCGTGGGGGCCGCAGGCATACCTTGGGGCCAAATTGGACGATCCGTCCATGCGTGAACTTCCTTGATCTTTCCGAGCTGCCCACTGCGAATGGCCTCGCGATACACGCGCAGTCCGAGTCCCGCATGTCCCTGGTTGCCCATTTGGGTTGCCACACCGGTTTGTTTCGCTGCCTCTCGAAGACGCTCACACTCATCAAAGGTGCGCGCGAGCGGCTTTTGGATGTAAACGTGTTTGCCTGCCGACATGGCGGCCATCGCCTGGGCCGCGTGCGAGTGGTCGGGCGTGCTGATCACCACGGCGTCGCACTCATCGGCGAGTTCTTCCAGCATCCGGCGGTAGTCGGTGTAGCGCGGGATACTCGGATGCGTTTCGTAGGTCTTGCCGGCCCGCTGGACATCAACATCGCACAAACCGACCGGCGTTCCCCCTGCCTGAATGGTCATCGCAAGGTCCTTGCGACCGCGTCCCCCAACGCCAATCTGAAGGAATCGAAACTGGTCGCTGGGTGGCGTCTGGTTGGGCCCACCCAGGATCTCAGGAGTGACCACGGCGCAACCGCCGGCAGCCAGCGCCGAGGCATGAAGAAACTGTCGGCGCGTGGCCGAATGGTTTGCAAGGACCATCACGTTCCTGATGAGAAAAGGAGACCCGATCACAGGTCGGTTAGGCAGTACGTCCCAGTCCCACCAGTTTAGCGAGATCATCCCGACGGTGTAGCTCGACAGCTCCTGTTTCGAGACCCCGTTCTTGGATTTCCCCGGCCAGTCGAAGTGCTTCGAACGCCCGATTTCGCCTCTTATTTGGCCTGTTCACTCGGCGGTGATCTTGCCGCCACAAAACTCAGGCGTACGGGGACAATCTAAGCATGAGACGCTATGAAGGACTCTTCCACCTGGCCGATTGGATCACAGAGCCACCCAGCCAAGGACCTGTCCAGAAATGGTTCCTAGGCGCAACTTGCCCTTGGATCCCATTGCTCGTGGGCTTGTGGTGTTTGCTGACACCGACAGCTGGTGCGGTACTACGAGATTGGCAAATACCTGTCGGTTCCAGTGGCGATGGCATCGGCTGTCACATACCTTGGGTTGATTCTCTCGCGAAGTTAAAACCACGGAGATTGCCATCAATCAAAGGCCCAAGTCTGTATTCTGTTGGACCGCATTCCTCAGATAAAGCGCAAGAGAAACCCGCCGGCTCCAGAGCCGGCGGGTCCATAAGAGGGTTGGAAAAGAAGAGGGTCTATTCGTCGGCAGCGTCAGCCTGGGTCATGCGTGCTTCCTCGGCAGCGACCATTTCCTCGTAACTCTGTAGTGCTTCCTGGTCGACCCCGTCCATCATACTGGTTGGCTGATCCGTCCCGCATCCGACGACCATGGTGATGAGAAGTGCCAAACCGAGGGCAGGCATTACGAATCGTGAACCTGTGAATTTCATTTCGGAGAATCCTTGAAGTTAAGATCGATTCAAGCAAAAAAATGGAGACCAAAGCCACCTTAGGAAACAACCAGGGCGGCTTCGAGTCTCAGATTTGCAAGGGAAGCAACGTTTCCAAGCGAATCACGCACCAAGTCATTAAGGAATTTCCACTTGCTCTCGGTTTGCGCGCGTCCCCAAACCGCCCCAGAGTCCGTAGGGACTGCTGGAGCCGGGAGCCTGGGTGCCGGTTCCGTTGCGCCATACCATCCCAGCGCGCTGATTGCCAGCATCGATGGAGTCCGTGATGAACTTGACCGCACCGTCACCCATCAAGACGTGGGCACCACCTTGGTGTCGACTTGAAGCGGAGACCAAGGTGCGACCACCCGCAAAACGCTGTGCACATACCTCCGAGTTGGGCGGAAGAACGGTGTGCATGCCCGTCATCTCATTTCGATGGTCCGCCCAACGGGCACCCCGTCCATTGATGCCACCCATTTGGCCGACGGCCTCGGTCCAAAAACCGGGGCGCTCCGGATCGATGTAACCCTGATCCTCGCAGTACTTCGGGTTCTGGCGGATGTTGTTCAGGATCTGAGAGGTCTCGTTGTCCATGATCGTTCGCTTATCGCGATCACCGAGGTGCGTTGCGATTTCACCCATGGCGACCGTATTCGATAGACCATCTAGCACATCACGAAACTTCACATTCTTGTGCTGCACGAACATCCCCCGGTCCGCTGCATTGGAGTTCTGCGACCAACCGCTGTGGATCGGGTAGTCGCCATTGTCGAAACGACGAATCCCCTGGATTGACCAGTAAAACGAGTCGCCCTGGCACAAGGCATAGTTGGTTCGACCAAGCGAAGGTAGGCCACGCCCGGGGTCGCTTGGACACCGAAGTGTCGGGATGTCCAACGTCCACGGCCGGTAACGAGCCTGGGTCGGCGCCGGACCCATCGCGGGCCAAGGCGGATCATAAGTGACGTTCGGATCCGTGGCGTCGAACACGTTGGGATTCGAGATCTCTTCCCAAAGCCCCTGTTGTTCCATGAACGGAGTCATGCCAACCAAAGCGCTCAATCGCCAGGAATTGGAATGGGAGTGGTTCGTCCACCAGTTGGTGTTGGGGCCAGCATTCCCGAACGGAGGAGCTGCCGCGCCGGGAGAGCTTGTGCCGACGCCTTGGATCGGCAACTGGTTGTAGGCGGCATGGTAATTGTGCATCGCCAGACCAAGCTGCTTGAAATTGTTGCTGCAACTCATACGGCGAGCCGCTTCACGCGCGGCTTGGACCGCTGGCAGCAGCAGTCCGACGAGGACACCGATAATCGCAATGACCACCAGCAATTCGACCAGTGTGAAACCGGTGCTAGAACGACGAGACGCCATGGACACACCCCTGTAAGCGAAAAAAACAAAGACAAAACGACGCAATTGCGCAGTGAAGTAATATTAGGCGTCTTGAAGGGGAATCACAGCCCCTTTGTTGCGTCTGCAAGTGGGGTTTCGAAAGAAAGCTTGAAGAATGGATGCATATTGTAAACCTGAATGTCTATTGTTAGCGTCTTGGGGACTCCCCAGGGGGTTGACATCTGCCTAAAGGGGATGAAGTGCGACTACTCAGATGCAACGTCCATCCAAAGTGGCCACAATGCACCGCCCCAATTCTGTGAGCGACCGCTTATGTGTTCCCGTGGAGAGAAATAGCCAATGGCTCGTTTACAACAGTTCGCGCAGCGTTGGCTTCCTGACGCATGGTTCGAGGCCCTACGTCGCTCATCGCTCGAGTGGTTTATTCAGTGCACGGTTTGCGGCAACGAGAAGTCGGTGTGGGCAACGGGAGGCGTTCGGTGGGGGGCATGGACGACGGGCAAACGCATCGCCGCCAGATGCTCGCACTGCGACCGTGTCGTCGCGGCTCGCGTCTACAGGAAACCGGAATTGGGCGAAGGCTCCGCTGCTTGAAGACGCCCACCAACGCGGCCAAGAATCCAATTCGTTGGACAATCGATTACCCAGTCGTTGCGACCGATACTTCTCACCTGAACGCGACGTCTTTTCTTCTCAATTGACACCGGATCACCCGCAAGCTTGCCGATAGCGTGCTATGTCGCCTGGTTGCCCCAGGCTGTCACTGGCTTTCATGGTCATTGATTTCCACCTGGCTGTTTGCCCCGCCAACGACGTCCGGGGCGGTTCTGCAGCTGAATGCGTTGATCCCGCGGACGCGTTCACCAAGAACCGCCTGATGAGTTGATGTAGCCAAACCATCGCCTTGTGGAAGCACGATTGCAGTGCAGGTCAGAGATTGCGTGTACACCATGTTGCCGCCCAGCTGATGTGGGCAAGCGGCGCGATGGACAGCCTGGGGCGTGAGCAAGCGGCATCCCGCCGGGCGAAGTTTTCGCCTGTTGGCCCACCTTCAGGTCATCCAAAACCAGTCGCCGGGTTTTCTCGGCGTCACACGCTAGGCAGATGCATCGTACTTCATTCCGCAGCGGACGTTTCATTGAACGCGTCGCTGGACCGCGATTGCTGCTAGCGAGAGCCTCAATCATTCAACTCACCAATCATGCGGCAGGTCGATCCCATGTCACTCTCCCATCATCGAAGAAACCACACGCAACGTTCTAGTGAGCTCCGCGTTCGCGGTCAGCAACGAAGCCGCATTCGGCGCCGCTGCGTACAAGCTCTGCTAAGTTTGGCGGTCCTGGGGGGACCCGGCGTCGTTCATGGTGATGACGCAGATACCGCGACCAGTGACTCTGCCGTGAATCGATTGGGGGGCATCTCAATCTTGGTTCATGAACACGACCCGGGTGTGAACGCCCTGACTGATAGCGAGGTGTCTCTCGGAAACACGACGCCCTCGGAAGAATCCAGTCCAAACGCAATCCCAAGCGAGCCGACCGACATCGGTCCCGGGACACACGATTCCGTTGCCTTGGTTCGGCCCTATCCAGTCGCTCCCGTTGCTTCACGCCAGACCTCGGTCGAGTTCGACGCGCAGATTGCTGCGACTGTGGCGGGGGTCGCCTCGAGCATCGGGATTCCTGTTGAATCTGTCTTGGAACCGCTGGCGATGATCGATGCTGCCATCGACGACTCGCTCGCTTCTAAGGCTGCCCCGGAGTGTGCTGGGACTGCTCAGGTGCAACCGTCACGGCAAACCGTCGCTGATGATCATGACTCAATCGCCGCGTCCGAACCGGATGTATCAGAAACCAATTCAGTGGGCGATACCTTGGCGGATGGCGCCTTGGATGACAGTGATGTTCTGGCGCTCGAACGTTGGTGGCGGGGTGACGAGGCTGACCTCGCATCTTTCGACCCGATTGCGGAACCAACGCATCCGAGCGACCTCCCGCCCGCATCCAACTTTGCCCAGCTAAGGACATCACCAGATGCACAACACGTATCCGATCTCGATGTATCGGATGAAACCCTTGTGTCAGACGAAGAAGCTTGTGTGGACGTTGACGCGGCGGTTGCTGAGCTGGCCGCGTTGGAACCCATCGACGTCGTGCAGGAAGGGAAAGGGCTCGATGAACCCAGCGTCCCGAAAATGGCCGTGATGCCGTCCATACCGGACGCATCGGAAGCGGTGGATGCGTTCGAGATACTGCATTCCCCGGTGACGCAAGATTCGAACGTGGTCTTGGCTTCCCCGATCGTGGAAAACTTTCAGGTCGCTGCCGAAGAACGAGGTCCCATGAAGGAAGATGCAAAAGTGCTCGAACCGAAGTCGGCCAACAAGGACGACGTGGCCGCGACTGCTTCGGTCCCGGATGCGTCTTTTGCCATCGATCCCGTGGAGGTCTCCAAGCCCTCCTTCACGCCGGACGCGGATGCGATGGTGGGCGCGGGCCCCGTCATCGCATCGATCCCCGAGCCCTATTTTCCCTACGACATCGCTCAGCGTGACCTGGAACTCCTGGAGATCCCGCTCTTCACCGTCGCGCCGATCGCCAATGACTCCGTTGTGCGTATCCCGACACTCGAGTTGCCCCATGAGCCTGTGGACCTCGTGTTCCAAGAGAATAAGGGTGTGTCCCCCGACTGCCAGATGGAACAGGCCGTGTTTGAGTTGTCCCAGTGGGCAGCGTCCGTTGGCCTGGATCGCTTCGATTTCCTTGCGGCAGTCGATCGACTTGCGGACATCGCTCTGAAGATCGAGCAGTCAGGCGATCCACAACCGGATGAGGACGCGCTCGACGTACCGTTGAAAGTCGTCTCGGCTCAACCGCAGGAAGTGGTCGTCGAACCGGCACCCGAAGTGACCCCAATCGACGCGGTTCAGTTCGAGCTCTTGGCCAAATCGATCAAGCAAGCGGACGCCATGGTGGCCTCCTTGCAGACTTGGTTCCGGGCTCCCGCACGCGACGCGGGCGTGGCAGATGCGGCGATTGCCGAAAACAACGCAAACTCGCTTCGTCGCTGAACGTCAACGGTCTCCCTTCATGCTAACTTGGAGCCACCCGTCGTCGCAGGCGGCGTGCACGAACTGCAATTCGCCAAGCTCTTGTCCCAAGTCTTCGAGCTGGAAGCCTGGGAAGGCGCGGTGGACGGGAAGCTCGGCTTGCAGCCGACGACTGAGGATGTTCTTCTGGACGTAGAATCGTCCGCTGCGGCCTGACTCGGGGGCAACGACCCTTGGCTTATCAGCAAGCGCGAATCGAAGGTTCCCGTCTTCCGCGGTGATCTGATACGCGATGATGATGTTCATGCCAACCAGTTGCACGCTCCCAACTCGGTAGGCATCGGCACGACACGTGAACCGCATTTGCCCCCCTTCGAAAGTCGCCGTGATTGGTTGGAAGTCAGCGAAACGGACTTCAAACTGATTGAGGGCACTCTCCTCGAGACCTTCTGGCAAAGATGTTCCCACTTTGCGTGCCAACGATGCAAGGTCGGTGATTATTTCGCCGGCAAGAAATCGCTGTGCGACCCGGTTAAAGGACGTTTCATGGATTGCGATCTGGATGTCCGCTGTCGAGGCTGAGGGAAGGTTGGGATTGCCAGACGCTCCCAATCCGAAACCTCCGTTGACCAACATGGCTAGCTGCAACGAATCGCCATCGCTTTCAAAGCCCAGCGTTCTCGATTGCAGATCCATCCGCGCCAGCGGCAACAAGATGCCGTCTTCGAATCGTGCATGGTTCTTGTTGATTTGATCCGCCACGTCCTCACGGAATGAAGCGACGAAGCGGTCGCGAGTGCCTTTATCAAGTTCTGCTTCCGTGGTGGAACGCTCGTCCTGCATCTCACGGACTGCCAGTCGTCGTATGATTCGGCCCACCACGCCGTCGACACCAACGGCAATCCGTTCCGAGTGAACACGGGTTCGCGACTGCGTTTCGACAGCTTGCAACAAGAACTGTTCCGGTCGCATCAAGATCGGTTGCCGGACACGGAGATCTGTGTCTCCGACCATTCGAAATGAAACTGGATCCTGTTTTCCGTCGAGCGTGGAACGCACGGAACCGTCAAAAACAACTTGCAAATGCGCATCACGCAAAGGAGCCGCCGGAGCCATCCAAACGTTGCCCGTGACCAGCGCTTCGCCCGTGATCCTGCGACCGTCCGATGATCGATTGATCGGCTCGGTCTTGCGAACTTCATTCTTGGTGACCGCTTCAATGGCACCGGCGGTCAGTCGCACAACCACGTTTGGATGCGCACAATACGGGCGCAGCAGCGATACAGCCTCCTGCGCTTGTCCGAACTCGTCCAGCCAGGAAGCCGCGCGTACGATCTCGCGACGCTGCTGTACCAGACCGACATCCTTGCTTTGCAGGCGTTCCAGCATGTCGTTTCGCACCCGTTCAAAACGATGCGAGACTGCCTTGTCGTGTTTGAGGCGCAAGGCCAACGACAGTGCATGGAGGGCGTCGCGTAATCGGACCAGCGAAGCGGTTTCGACTCCGGGGTGATTGCGGATCAATCGCTCGCGAGCCTTGTCAAGGTCAAGACGTAGCCGCGTGACGTCAACTTCGGTCCAAGTAATCGCGGGACCTGATGTCAGCAGTCGGCTGCGCAGGCTTTCCAAACGCAGGTAGTCCTGCCAGCCTTCGCCATGTTCTTCGTTTCTTAGACGCTGCTCCAACTGTGAAATCGCCGATGCGGCGGCCTGCTGGTGGTCGTCTAACTCAGCGTGCGAGGGAGCGTCGAACTTAGCCTGTTCTAGTTGCTGGATCAGGGGGACCCGAATCGATTCCAAGGGAAGATCAGCCCACCCCTGACCCTGTGCCAGCGCATCCACGACCACGCAGCTGATCAACCAAGCTGCCCATAGCGTCGGTCGCAAGCTATTGGTTCGCATTGGATCCCTTCTTCCACTCACGGAGACGCCTCCGCGGGCAGATAGACGCGGGCATAGAGTTCCCAACCTTCATCGGACACCGATGCCAAAAGGCCAAGATGACTCAACAGGGCTTCGACCTTCTCAAATGGAGGCAGCGTTCCCGGCGGGAGTGGGTCCTCGCCGACTTCGGTGCTCAACAGGGTCAGCGCCCATGCATAGATTCCACTTGCCCCTCTAAGCCCCACCACACCAGCCTGCTGAACTGCCGTGTAGGTCGAGCGAATGTCACGGTCCAGTTGAACCAGTCCAGCTGCAAAGGCATTTCTACTGAATTCGTTTTCAAGCTTCGAACGCCATTGAGTCGCCACATCGGCCTCGCCCAATGAGCGCGACGGTTCACGCCCAAGCTTCTCGAACAAGGCGCTCGCGTGCGTTGAAATCCAGAGCCGACCGCGCGCCACGGCAACACCGGCATCGCGAAACGCAACCGATGTCTCACCCGCACGCAACGCAACACGCCAGAAGCACTCGCTGGATCGCGAAAGCGGTATCTGTTTCGCTCCCGTATCTTCCATCAACAGGGCACTTACCTTCCCAGCGATGTCGACCTGCTGTTGTTCGGCATCCTTCAGTTCGATCGAAACCGTCGTGACCGCCGCATTCAATGGGTCATGGTGTTGTCGTGCGATCACGGCTCGCGGCCCGAGATACGGAAATAAATCACCTGTCAAATCAACATCAAGCGCTGAGCGCAGATCATCCAGGGTCCCCTCGAACGCGCCGGGCGCATCGAAGAGATCGTCATAGAAGTTCGCACCATGATCCAGGATCGCCGCCAGGTTCCAATGCATCACGCCCGCAATTGAAGCGGATTCATCCACGGACCTGGGAAATGTGACGTCGCCGGGTGGGAAGTCGAACATCGCGAGCGCCTCCTGTCGTGGCGCGGGGCAGTGAACAAAGGCCCGCGTAATGAGGTCCTTCGACTGGTCTTCAATGAAGGTGCGGCCAACGATCGAGCGAATCCCCGGAAGCCCATGCCGTTTTGCAAATGGGACTGCTGGTTCGGCGTCCAAATCGAAGAACGCAATGGCGGCCAAGACGGGTGCTTCAAACGCCACGCCCAGAGCGATCGGATCCAAGTACCAATCGATCACATGCTGCGATGGGTCATCAAGGCGCCGCATGGCCTGCCGAAACTCCAGGTCCTTCATCAGACCGTCTTGCGCGATCGTTTCCGAGAACCGACTGAGCAGCTGTTGTGCGATGGGTTCGTCACTGCAAACGAAGGCGTAGTTCTGCCAGGTCCCAAAGTAGACCTGTCCCACCTCCACCAAGTCGTCGTTCACCTGCCTTGGCTCGCGTTCCGTTGTCTCATTTGAATTGACGCTGTTGTGCAGCGTGGCCCTGACCGATTTTGCCACGAATGTCGCTGCAGCCTCCCCGGACTCCGTTTCGACGAACAGGCAAATGGAGACTGAACCCGTGTCGGTCGCATAGCCCGCCACGACCATCTCACCGGAAGCTCCCTCTCGCAAAGCAGGTAAGTCGATGCCCAAATGTTTGCGAAATCGTCCACTGACTTCCTCCTCGATCCGGACTCGAAGTTCGGAAAGTTCCTTCAGTCGTGCGAACTCGAAGATCGGAAGCTCAGGAACCACATTGTGAAGTTCGGCCAGGTTAACGGTACGCGCCCAAAAGATTGGCTTGGCGGGAAGACGCGATGTGATGCCCTCTTCAATGCTAGCGGTATCCGCAGAAAGGCATGACGAGTGAGGCAGCAGCACGGCGGCTGTCAAAAGGGCGATCCATGATGATTGACGTTGGTTCATTCCGTTCCGGAGAGTCCAAACAGTTGGCGTGAATCTGGCTTGCAGAAGGGCGACTAATGCCGAGTCACCTCAACCAAGAGACTAGTTGGGGAGCCGGATGCTGGAACGCGTTTTCCAATCACACCCGATATTTCGTGTGATCCAACTTGTGACTGCTGGAGTGGGTTGCACACCAATCCCGTCCCCGAACCGGAAACGAGGCGGCCTGCCTACCCGATGTCTAAGCTAGGCCATGCAAACCACAAGATCATGTGAGCAAGAAAGAAAACGGTGGCAAGGGTGGCTAGAATCGCCGTTGCGCCCCAGCAGTGAACGAAATCGTTCACAACCGCAATTTCGGGGATTTCAGGGTCGACCAAGACCTCTACTTTGTCTCCCAGACGGTAGCATCGCGTCGAGTGAACGCTGCAAGCGGTATCCCAGCCGACGAAGTGCGAGACAAACGATCAACATGATGGCCCCATCAATTCGTGCCCTGCCAACATCGCAGCAAAGATTTCCGGTCCTTCATCCAGACTATCCCCGCCCCCATCAGCGCACTGCCGCTCTCTTCGCCCCCGTTGATTCGGATCCCAACGATAAACGCACACTAAGAAAGCGTGAGTAAGACCAAAGTCCAAGCCACACAATAGAAGAACAAGACTAGAAACCCGTCTGCCAGTGAGTTTCATGGCTCCCCTTCTCAGCGCACTCACAACTGAGACAGATTCGCGGTCGTCTCGGGCAAGCGATTCGGGAAAGTCGATGTTAGATCCAAACGGGTCCAGCATACCACGCGAAATCAGACCAACCATCGCACCTGGAACGGGCGGAGCGGCACCTCGGAGTCCGGTGAAACCATCTCTTCGGCAAGAACATCACGCGAAAACGGGAGTGAGCACTGCGCGGGTGCCACAGAACGGGGTTCTTCACTGAGATTGACCAACACGGTCAGCGGATCACCAGAATGAGGCTGTCGTGTCCAACCGATCAGACCATCGCCAGGCAACTCGAGCATGGTTTGCGATGCGTTGGGGTGGAACGCGGGTTGTGATTGACGCACGCGGATCAATCGCGCGTAACCGTCAAAGACGCGTCGCTGCAAGTCGTCCACACCTGCGAGTGCCGTGTCCAGTTCGTCCCTTGTGTACTTGTGCCGATTGATGCGTCGCTTGATCCCGGTCTCGACGACCGCATCTGTATCACTCGGTGACCCAACGAGGGAGTGGAAGTAAACCGCCGGCATGCCGCGCATCGATAACATCACGGCTTGGGTCGCCAGAAAACGCCGTGAGTGTTCGGCCGGCGTCACCGCGCGACGATCAGCGACCGCATCCAAGTACGTGATGTTGAGTTCATAAGGGCTTTCGCTGCCGTCACCGTGAACGCGCATGTTGACGTCACCGCCGTGTGACTTCACGCGTTGCACCAAGGCATCGATGCGATCGGGCGGCAAGATGCCCTCGGCAGGGCGGACCCCGATCCCGTCATGCGATGCGGTGAAGTTGAAGTAGGTCGTCTGTTCCGATGGCAGACGCAGGCTTGCCATCCAGTCACGCAGGATGCTGGTGTCGCCCGTCGCAACCGCATCGATTAATAGGGGTGGAAGGCTGAACTGATACACCATGTGAGCTTCGTCGGTGCCGTCGCCGAAGTAGCTGATGTTATCCTCGTGCGGGACGTTGGTCTCCGTCAGAACAAGTGTCCCCGGCGCCGCGTGATCCAACACGTGACGCATCAATTGAACGGCCGCATGCGTTTGCGGCAGATGCAAACAGGAGGTGCCGACTTCCTTCCACAGAAACGCGATGGCGTCCAAGCGAATGATGCGTGCGCCGCGCCACGCGTACTCCACCAGCGTCTCGAGCATCTTGAGCATGACCCGCGGATTCGCGTAGTTCAGATCGACTTGGTCCGCGCTGAAGGTCGTCCAAACGTGTCGCGTGCCATCATGTGCGTCAAATTCGGTCAACAGAGGCAGGCTGCGCGGACGAACGACGTCGGAGAGATCCGCGTTTGGATCACCGCAGGTAATGAAGTCGTCGTAGCGCTCGTCGCCTTCCAAAAAGCTGCGGAACCAAGGATGACTGGCGGAGCAATGATTCAGCACCAGGTCGTACATGAGATCGAAATCGACGCCCATCCGCGCGATGTCATCCCAGGTACCCGACTCAGGGTCAACCGCCAAATAATCCGCCACCGAGAATCCATCGTCGCTGGTGGACGGGCAGAACGGTAGCAAGTGAACGCACCGGAGCATTTCATGCAGGTCATGGTCGACCAGAAATTGGCGCTGTGCCTCGAGCGGGCTGACGCCTGTTTCGGTTTGGTCTGGTCGAATTTGGTCGGCGTAGGTGATCAGAACAACATCGTTTTCGTCCCACAGGCTGTCACCACGCTTGTTGAGCCGAGCATTCTCAAACAGGTTGGCAATGCCATCAAGCAAGAGCTCCGGGACATCGCCATAGACGGCCTCGATGTGCTGGCGTGTTGCTTCCAGGGTGTCGGCGTTGAGAGTGCTCACAGGTTGTCTTGTCCGGTAAAGTTTGTGATCAACGCGCGGAGTTTGCGTCGCAACACGCCGTAGGAAAAAAACGCGCGTCCGATCTCATAGTTGAAATCAACGATCTCATCGCGGTACGCCTTGTCGCGGATGATGCGCTGAACACGAGCGACGACGTCACGCGTCATGTAGCCGTCCATCGAGATCACCTTCGCGCCTTTGGGTTCGATATCGGCGACGAAAATCGAGTAGCGATTCACGAGCACAGGCTTGCGAAAGTAGAACGCTTCCAGCAGGGCATTGCCGAAGCCCTCGTAGATGCTCGGGTACGTGATGAAGTCGGCCTGGGAATAGGCATCGGCCAAGGTATAGATGTTCCTGCCTTCTTCCGTGGTCGCGCGTTTGTCACCCACGACCGAATCGACCAGGCGTAGATCGACGCCGTTGTGTTCGGCTAATTCCTTGAGCACCGACAAGTATTCATTGCCTTCGTCTCCGCTGGCATGCGAGATGACCAGCTTGCACTTGTCATTCTTAAGTGCCGCGACCAAAGCGATCGCGTGCTCGATGCCCTTGCGCGGCACCACGCGTGTGGGCTGCAGGAAGAGGATGTCGTCTTCTTCCAGCCCGATGTCCTTGCGAAATTGCCGTGCGTAATCGTCCGCGGGCTCCGGCTCTTTTTCGAACTCCAAGACGTTGGGTACCAGGACCGACGACACACCGCGACGATGTGAAAGGTCTTCCTGGGCAAACGAATTAATCGTGACGTTCTGAATTTGAGGCAAGGCGGGTGGAAACGCCATCCACAGCATGTCGGTCACGGCCGATACGCTGAAGCGATCGCGTTCCCAGTAGAAGTCGTGGTGATGGGCGACGGTGGGAAAGCCGGTTTCCGCAATGAAGTTGGTCAGCGCCACCCCCAGCGGGATGTTCATCGGGATGCAAAGCGCGTTCTGAACGATCAACAGGTCGAGGTCAAAACGACGCGTGAATTCGTAGATGGTGCCCTTCAGGTAATCCGCCAGCGTGTAAATCCGTTGCGTCACGTCAGGGGTCCGCGTCCGCGTCCCAAAGGCGCGACGATTGATCCACTGAATATCTGGGTGGCCAAAATACGCGTGCGGGACCACCATCGACGTGTCACGGTCGCGGTCGGAAAGTCCGGAGTACCAATAGCTGGTGTGGCGGTGGTCCCAGAGCACCTCGGCCCATTTGGCGCTTTCCAGGCTGACGCCATCGGTTCCCATGAAACGGGTGCCGATGAATCCAATGCGTACGGGCATTTCAAATCAGGTGTTGTGGAGTCTCGTAAGGCAGCCCCCTTCACGACGAGACCACCTTTCATAACCCGCTGCTTTGGCGCGGATCTTGTTTTCCGGCAGGATGTTTGAGGTCGGCTTCTCGCACGTCAACCCGACCGAAGACACTCTACTACATCACGCCAACTGCTCACGACGACATCAGGTTCCAAGTTTTTGCAGGTGGCGACCGACTCCCGTAAACGCAGGGAACGGCGGTCTGCTGCAAATAAAATGGTTCGGAGGCCCGCCTGGCGAGCCGTCCAGACGTCATTGAGCATGTCGTTACCGACATAGACGGCCTGTGAAGGCGCGATACCGCAGCGATCCAAAGCGCCAATCAGGTGATCGAAGAGACGCGAATCGGGCTTTGCCGAACGAAAACGGTCGGAAAAGAAGCACAGGTTTAAATCGAACCGATCCGAAAGCGCCCCACCCGCCAAGTCCTCGATCAGCGGCAGGGTGAAGATCTGAGCGTTGCTGACGATGCCCAGGAGATGCCCGGCCTCTGCAAGTGAAGCAATGGCTTCGCCGGCGCCCGGCATCGGCCACGTGGGGTTCCAACGTGATTCCACATCGCACGCGAAACGGGTCAATGCTGCGACGTCGAAAGCTGCGCTGCCTAGACCACGCGACTCGAAGACCTCGCGCCAGACATCCAGGATCACGACCTCCGGCTTTGTGTTGGCGTCACTTTTGGATGCCGTGTTGCTGTTCACGATCGCTTCGAGCAGGTCTTGGCGACGCGGCAAACGCACGATTGCGTTGCGATCGCCATCAGCGACCAGTCCTGCGGACAGCGCAGCCGCTGAAATCACGGGGTCTGTGTCGGCCTCGGTTCCGCCGCGATCATCCGCAGTGCCCACATCACCACTTCCGCTGATCACCAGTGTCCCGTACACATCAAAAATGACAGCGAGCACATCCGTCAGCTTCGACAAACGCGGCTCCGTTTCCGTGGGAATCGGTGACAGCGGCGAGCGATTGGCAAGAATGGGGGCGAGATGAGGGTGGGTCATGCGGGAGTGGACTCGCCTTGGTAACGCTGCATCATTTTTTCCACCGCCTGTGCGACCGCTTCTCGATACGCCATCGGTTCCAACACTTCGGCATCGTCCCCGAGCGAAAGGACTTTGGGCAGCAGCTCGCGTGGGTGATTGGCAGGGACTTTCAGCAGATACCTTTCGGTGCCGTACCCGGTTTCAAGCGAATCCGTGTCTAGCGAATCGGCTTGCGGTCCAACCTTTTCGTCCAACGCCGTGAGGGTTTGGTCCGGATGCCAGGGATCTTCGCGTACATAGCCTGCCGAGCGCCGGCCCAGTCGGATGGTCACCTCGGTGGACTCATCCCCCGAGAAAATCCCGATGCCACGGCTGAGATACTCGCCGACGTCAATCGATTCATCCGGCTTGAAGTAGTCGTCCGTGACGGCTGCGTGGCGAAAACGGTCGAGTTTCCAGTTGCGGAGGCGTTCATCGGGCTTGTCCGCTTCGGGTGCGGTGGCCACCACGTAGATACTGCTTTGATGGACCGCGAGCGCGTACGGCTCGATCCGCCGCTTCGCGGCATCGCGACCGACTGGCTGATAGTGAACCTCAACCACACGATGCTCCACGATACCGCGCGTGATCGTCTTGAGCATGCCCGAGTGTGCTTCGTAGGTCTTCGCCGGGGTGCCTGAGATGTACAGCACCTTTCGGTATCGCTGATAGTGCTCGTAGACGCCTTCGGGAATCGCTTCCTGCACTTTGTTCCAAAACGTCTCGATGCCTTGCCAGTACTGTGTGCCACGCAAGGGAAACAGAAGATCGCGGCCAATCGACAGCGCGATCATCTCCGTCGCGGAAAAGGCAATCTCATGCACCGCTTGGTCCTGTCGGCCCAAGCTATAAACCTTGCCGCGTTGCAACATCTCATCGCGAATGTCATAGCCCGCCGATTGAAGCGAGCTGAGGTCGCGTTTGACCGTTCGCGTGCTGAGATTGGATAGGCCCAGGTCCATTAGGAGGTCGTCACGCAATTCTTCGATGGTCCGACCGAAGCGGGACTCCTCCAGCAGTTGCAGAAGCTTGTGCTGGCGGATGAGTTGTTCGTTGCGTGCCATGTCGTTCCATCATCTCGGCAAAAAGATTCTCGATCAGCAGAACGGTCCAAGCCACCCCCGGTCCCTTGCCGCAAGGGCTCGCCCGTTATTCTCGCTGGAGTCTCAGCTTTTTACCACGCGTCCTCACAAGCACCATCTGGGGTCCTGGCTTTCGGCCGCGGCGACCTCCATTCTCCTCCGGCGTGAACCGTTTCTCGACGGGCTGCAGCAACTTGGTGATGGCGTAG
>JBCCYK010000025.1:0-38850 GCA_039189905.1 Planctomycetota bacterium | reverse complement strand
CGCCGATACTTTGGGGGCCGCCTGGGGACTGGCCAACTTTGCTCGCACGCACGCAGCGGCAACCGCCAACCCGCACGCGTTCTTCATCGCAGCTCCCGATCAAGCAGCCAACGCGCTGGCAGGCTTGCCGTGTGCGGCTTTACGTTTGTCCCCCGATCACATCAACACCCTGCGTCGGCTCGGAATCGATCGCATCGAACAACTCCTTTCCCTGCCGCGCGATGGGCTGGCAACACGACTGGGAAGCCAACTCTGCCAACGGATCGCGCAAGCTCTCGGCGAAGTCCAAGAAACGGTCGACACCCTCGAGTCCGTTCTTGACCTGAACGCCAGCATCGAAATGGATTACCCCACGGACGCCGAAGACATCCTGCACGATCGACTTCAGCGACTCACCCATCAGGTCACCACACGATTGCGAGTAGAGGACAAAGGCATCCTGCAGATGAACTTGGTCATTCGGCAAACCGATCACCCTTCGGTCCGAGCGCAAATCGGCCTCTTTGCTCCGACACTCGAAACCACGCACTTGTCCACACTTCTCGTGGGGGCTTTGCAGCAACAACGCCTGCAGTCCAAGGTGACCGCCTTGGAGTTGTCGGTGAACCTGACGGGGGCACTCGAAACCGAACAGGCGTCCCTCTTCGAACCAACCGCCTCGTCCGCAGACGTTGATGAGACGGGATCACTCGATACCAATCGCTGGAACCATGACCCGCAGGTATCACGCTTGATCGATACGCTTCGCGGCCGACTGGGAGACGACGCGGTCACACGCGTCCAACTCGATCACAACGTCTTGCCGGAATCCGCATATCAACGCAAAGCGACACGAACCCCGATGCTCAAGCGTCCGCGTGCTGCACGCAAATCGCGTGGTGTCGTTTCACACGAGCCATCCCCAGCGTCACAAGCGACGCGGATGCCGAGTCGAGCACGATCTCATCTTCCGCACCGCGACGACGCCGGACGACGACCGCTTCAGTTGCTTAACCCGGCACAGCCAATCATGCCATTGGTCCCGCCGGGACAACAACTCAGTCCCGACCAGTTTCCCAATCGCTTTCGCTATCGCGGACGCGTGTGGATCGTGTCCCATCACTGGGGTCCCGAACGCATCGAAACGGATTGGTGGCGTGGTCCGTTGATCCGACGCGATTACTTTCGGCTGGAACTTAATGACGGGGTCCGTTGGTGGGTCTACCGCGACCTGACCATCGCGGATCCGATGGCGGAGAAGCAAGTGCCATCAGAAGATTCCTCAGCGAGCCATGTTATCGCACCGTGGATGCTGCACGGGTTCTTTGATTGACTGGCAACCCGTTGCATCCGGGCCCTGACGGGCCCGGCTATGAATGTGCCGCCACTTCATGGCTGAACAGCGCAAGCTCAAAACTGACGCGTCGAGCTAGGGTAGGAAGGAGTCTCGTGCGTATCTACGGCGTTTCCTACGCCATCACCCCTTCACCCAAGGGGCACGGGCGTTCTCCGTGATCTCCGCGTCCAATGCTTCCATCCGCGAACGCAACGCCGCCACACGTTCGGGTTCTTGCTCGGCCAGATTCGTCTGCTCCCCCAAATCCTCACGCAAATTGAACAACAAGATCTCCGGTGCAACCGGCTTTGGTGGTTTCTTCGCATTGCGACGCACGCGCGGTCGTTTCACCAGGAGTTTCCAGTCACCCTGTCGCAGTCCTTCAATCGCCCCCTGTGACGTGTAGTAGACGAATTCATCTCGAATCGCATCATCGGAGACACCCGTCCACAGCGTCGATGCGTCCACCCCATCGATCTTGTGGTTTGCTGGCAGCGGGTTATTCGTCAAAGCCGCGATGGTTGGCAAAACATCGATGGTTCCCGTCAGCGAATCGCAAACGGTGCCTGCCGGGATCCCCGGCCCGCGGATCAGACAGGGAACGCGCTGGCCTCCCTCGAACGTCGTGGCTTTGCCTTCCCGGAGCGGTCCGGCTGACCCGCCGTGATGTTGAAACTGCAACCAGGGTCCATTGTCCGTCGTGTAGATCACGTAGGTGGAATCCGTGAGTTCCAGTTCGTCGATCGTGTTGAGCAAACGACCGACTTCAGAATCAATGTGCTCGATCGTATTGATGTACGCGTTCTTGGGATTGGAATCGCGCACATCGTCGGGGACGTACAGCGGGATGTGAGGCATGCTGTGCGGGAGGTATACAAAGAAAGGACCTTCCTGATGCTCACGGATAAAATCGATGGCTTTCTGGGTGTAGCGTCGGGTCACCGTTCGTTGATCAACGGGCAGCTCAACAATCTCCTCATCCTCGAACAAAGGTGTCTTCCACTTCGTCAGCGTTGACTCGGGATCTTGCCAAAGGAGATCCATGCCATCCGGACCGCCTTGCGGCTTCCCCTTGTTGTCAGGATGGTTCATGTCATTGGAATAAGGGATGCCAAAGTAGGTATCGAAACCGTTGGAAGTGGGCAGGACTTCCGGGTGGTGCCCGAGATGCCACTTGCCAAAACAGGCCGTTGCGTAGCCTTGCGATTTCAGATGGTCGGCAACCGTATGCTCACTCGGATTCAAACCCTTCGTTGAAGCCGGAAACAAAACATGTTGGTGCATGCCAACACGTTTCGGATAGCAGCCCGTCATCAACGCGGCACGCGATGGGGTGCACACCGGTGACGCAACCATGAAGCTTGTGAATTTGCGTCCCTCGGCAGCCAAGCGATCGACATTGGGTGTTGCAATGGTCGTCGAGCCGAAGCAACCGAGGTCCCCGTAGCCTTGATCATCCGTGAAGATGATCACGAAATTCGGCTGCGCGGCCCGGGATGTCGTGGATCCCGCAAGGATGATCGCCGCGAATAGCATCAGGACGCCGTGGCGAGCTATCCGACAGAGCGAGGGCGTTTTGCGCGAAGAACGATTGGAGGTGGATAAATGGGGATGGGCGTTCATGCGGGGTGGATCAAGGGATGGCGGGGAATCAGGTGGGAACACGAAACCGCAAGCGGGACGTGTCCAGCAGCATTGTATCTGGGGCGGAGTCGCCTCGGGACCTTTTCGATGCCCGTGGAAGGCTACGATGTGAGGCGGCAAAACCCAGGTTTCCGCGCCCTGGAACGTGTCATCTTGAGCCTGGCAAGCGACGGCATTCGCCGCCGCAGGACCGCCGACACGACCAAGCGCCCATTTCATGGAGATTGATCGATGAGCGATTCGCCGCCAAGCAATCCAGAATCAAAACCTCCTGAGCTTGAAGCAGGTTTGGAAGCCTTCGCTCGCCGCGTGGAGGCCTTTGAGATCGACCCCGGCGACAAAGCCCTTTCATTCACGGCTCGACTGGCACGCGAGAATGACTGGACGCTTGAGTTGGCCGCGCGCGTGATCCGAGAGTACAAACGCTTTTGCATTCTTGCCATGCGTGCAGGCCATCCCGTCACGCCCAGTGAGTTCGTGGATCAGGCCTGGCACCTTCACCTGACCTACACGCGTTCCTATTGGGATCGTTTTTGCAAAGAAACGCTCGGTGCTCCCTTGCACCACGACCCGACGTCCGGTGGCAGTCGTGAGGGCGAGAAGTTTCGTGATTGGTACGCGGCCACGCTGGATCGCTATCAAGAGGTCTTTGGCCAAGAGCCGCCCGAAGATGTTTGGCCCAGCCCCGAGGATCGATTTCGACACGCAGGGCAATGGCGCTGGATCAACGTCGGACACCATTGGGTTGTCTCCAAAAAATCAGCCGCGTTGGCGACCGTCTCCGTAGTCGTCGTACTGATCCTCTTCGCGATCCCCGGCTGCCGAGTCGCGTTGGACTCCGCGTTGGCGAATCGGATCCCGACAACACCTTTCGCCTTTGGTCTGTTCCCATTCAACCTGGGCGGCACCGCGTTTCTCGTTTTCTATGCGTTGCTGTGTTTCTTGACCCTTAGCGTCGTGCTTACATTGCGGAGGAACGCAGCTGAGCAGCGCGATGGCTCGCAAACACCACCGCTACCCGATTCCCTGACCGCCGATGAATTGGCGGTCCTCGCCGGTGGTGGCAGCCGACTGGCGCACGTGGGTCTGACGCGGCTTTACACGGCAGGATGCATCGAACCCCAAAGTCGTTGGTTGTCTAAAAAACTGGTCCCAAAGCGACTTCCCAGCGACGCGAGCACGTTGGACCGCGACATCTATACCCTGATCGAAACCGGGAAGTCACCTTCGGAAGTCATGGCCGCCGTCAAGCCTCACTTTGAACGCATCGATCTTGCACTTCAGGCCAAAGGACTGCGACGGGCAGCCGGTTGGATTTCCAGCTTCGCGGGTTGGCTGACGGCATTGGTCATCCTCATTGCCGTCGCGCGACTCATCCAGGGTGTCCTGAAAGGCGAAGAGATTGATTTTCTGGTCGCGATGATGGTCGGCATGTTGGTGCTCTGTGCCTTGCTCAACTACCGGACCCCGGGCCCCACCGCTGCAGGAAAGAAGCTCTTGGAGAACCTGAAAAAGGATGCCACGTCACGCCGTGAGAAAGATTCCAAGGAAGCATCCTCACTGAACAGCCATGACACGCTCGCCAGCGACGTGGCTCTGCTGGGTGCGGTCGCAATTGCCGACGATGTCGCGTTGGAACCCATCGCATCGATGTTCCCCCATGTCGGTCAGTCCTCCGCCGCGTCGAGTTCGGGCTGTGGCTCCGGCTGCAGTGGGTGTGGTGGCGGTGGCTGCGGGGGAGGAGGCTGTGGCGGCTGCGGCGGATGATCGTGCGGCCTCACTTCTTGAGACTCGCTTCATAGCGGGCGATCCATTGGTCGACCGTCATCTTGGTGGCCAACTCACCGATCAGTTCGTAGGGGATCTCGTCCATTTTCTTGAAGCGAATGCAGCTCTTGCCCATGTCGAGCTTGCGTTCGCAATGCCTGGCATACTCCCGTTGGAACCACGCCATCAGCTTGCCCTCGGAGTAAAGCCCCATGTGATAAACCGCCACAAAAGTCCTCTGCGATGCCAGATTCATGAAAGGAACGGGCATCTCCGGATCACAGTGGTATCCGCCCGGGTATCGGGTGTGCGGCACGACATAGCCGATCATCCCGTAGTTCAGACACTCCCGAAAGCCTTTGGGCAGGTGCTTTCGGATCGTCGCCCGTAGTTTCTTCATCACCGGTCGACGGTCGTCAGGAACGGCTGCGATGTACTCCGCGACCGTTGTGGCTTCGATTTTCATCACGACCTGCTCTTTCGCTGTTGCAGCTCGATTCGCGTTGAGCCGCTTTGGTCATACCGGCTCGTCGCGTCACGATTCACGCGTCTTGGAGCGTTGAAATCGTGACGCTGCCATCTCCCGACGATGCTATCGAACAAACATGTCTGACAACATATACGCGGTGATCCGGCCAACCAACTCCGGATGCTCCACGGTCGTTTGAATCGCAACGGTATGAGCCATCCCCGCGCCGTGGATCTCCGTGACGACCATGCGGTCTAGAAACTGTCGGCAGATGCAGGTGAGGAACGCCCCCATCGCTGGGTCTTTGACCTCCCGGTCCGCATGATCCATGGGTTGGTCAAGCAATCGTTTCCCGAGCCCGATCAATTCGCGGATGTCTTGGGCAACGATCTCTTGGCGGGCCCTGTCGTCAGTGGCAATGCGGGCGTTGAGGCCGAGCAAGGTCCCATCGTCACTCACATCAAGCCCAATCGCGGCGGCTTCCAATGAGCTTTGGATTCGGTGAAGGCTCTGACGTGCCACGCGTTCCGTGTCGGTCAGCGTCTCGTCCGGTGGCAGATTCTTTGCGTGTTGAAAGTCTTCGCTTGTGAACGCAAGTGTCAACAATCCACCGCCGACTTGATCGAACAGGCCGGCCCACGATGAGGCGTTGTCCTGAACACGGTGGCGGACACCCGCCATGAAACGCGTCGCTCGCTCTTGTTCTTCTTGTTCGGGATCGCCATCCGATGGGCGGAACCTTGTTCCGATACCAAAGGTCTTCGCGTCTCGGTCGGCAATCAGAATCGGAGCAGGTCCCAGCAACGGCACATGAGCGATCTCCACGTAGGAACCCGCGTCAACTTCTTTCACAGCAGACCTCGATACATGCTCCTGTGTCCACGCTTCCGCATCCACCTCCTGCTGCGACTGAACAAACAGCAGGCCAGACCCCAAAAAGAGGCTGGATTCTCCTTCGTCCTCTCTGGGGCGGAGACCGACATGAGCACTTCCGTAGATCGCTTCGATCGACCTTAGGTCGACAGGGAGCATCGAATCCAGTTCGAGGCCGTCTTTCATCCCCGTCGCTAGCCCGGTGTTTGCAAACGAGACGAGTTGCTCGAAACCGGGGTAGCGAAGCACTTCCCCCAATTGAACACTGAACATCCCCGTCCGGTTCGTTGGCATATCAGCCGCCCGCACACCTTCACGATGAAAGAGGCGTCGACGATCATCGCCTTCATGGTTCGGCTTGGCGACACGAGCCATTCTGGTCACAGGTGCGTCCGCTGCTTCGGTCGACTCACCCGCGATCGTGTCCGGTGGTTCGGCATACCCGCGTAGGGCAATCGCGCCGACACCACAAATGACCACAGACATGAAGGCGGCGATCCGCAACCGCGTCGAAGTGGGCTTGAGACCCACGTGCTTCCACTGATTCAACATCTTGATCCTCCTGATCAAATAGCCCGAAAACACGGGCGCGATCCCGAAGCGATCCCATGTCGCCCCAAGTCGATCACGCCGCAAAGCCAAATTGGAAAGAGATTTCACGTAGACACCGCGGTCCATAACCGAGGCGGCCGACATGTCGGCCGTAAGCTCCTGCGCCAGGACCATGGATCGCAGCAGCAAGTGCACGGCTGGGTTCCAAAAATGCATGGAGCACGCAAGTGCCCCAAGAATGCGCCAAGCAAAGTCACGTGACTGAACATGTGCAAGTTCATGTGCTAAGACGCACTGCAACTCGACGTCCGACCAAGCACGCCATTCAGCCGGCAACAAGACTTTGGGGCGAAACAGACCGACAACCGCCGCGCTGGAATGCTGGGTCGTTTCAAGCAACTCCGGGGCTGGATAGGTGCCGGAAAATTCGACGATCTCGAGCATGCTGTCTGCCGCACGGCCGGAAACCAACCGTTTACATTGCCGCAGCAAAGCTGCTGTGGACACGATGCCAATCACGAAATGCACGAGTCCCGCCAGGGTGCTGATTGAAAGCAGCACAGCAAATGTGGCTGTGGCGTACCTGCCCTGTTCGTCGTTTCTTGGCTGGATCTTGGATCCGATTCTGGCCACGATCTGGCGAAGATCAAACGTCGATCCCGCGTGATGATGTCGCCCCGAAGCCAAGCCGCGAACGGATGTGATGGCGGGCTCACGAAGTCCCCGTGTCTCCATTTCTGGCGGCTCCACGCGGTCGGCTGCATTGGCCGAGAACAGCCACCTGGGCACGGAACAGGGAACGGCAACGGTCAGCAAGAGGATGGCGCTGAGGACCGCAGTCGCGACGGTCGCCGCGACTTGCGGTCGACGCGGAAGCAGCCATCGCGTCGCTATCGTCCCGAGTATTGCAAGCACCGTCACCTGAACGACACAGACGACAATCGAGAAGACAATCCGATCGGATTCCATGAAGAAAGTCATTCTTGCTCCTCAAGCACCTGCTTCAAGAACGACCGTTCGGCCTTGGTCAGCTTCTTCCTCTTGCCCAACAGCTGCACCAAAAGAGCTTCCCGCGAACCTTCGAATACGCGGTTGACCAAGTCGCCGACAAAAGACCTGGAGACCACCTCGAAGGATTTGAGTGACTTGTAGACGAAAGGCCGTTCCTCGTTGATCGCCTGCACATACTGCTTTTCCACAAGGATGCGGACCAGGTTGGCCACCGTCACATAGGCGAGGTCGGTCCCCGCTTCCACAAGAAGTTCACGAACACGATGGGTCGTCAGCTCGCCGTGTTTCCAGAAAACGTGCATGACTTCGAGCTCTCGCTCCGTCAGCTCGCTACTCTTCGGTCTCGCCATTGATCACCCAGCTCCGTGTTTTGGTTAACCAAATTTGGATAACCAAACATAGCGACTGGGATCGGAATGTGACAACGTCAATCTGCGATGCAACCTGCGTGAATCGCCAAACGCTTGAAACAAACAATCCGCGAAGCCATCCCGCACCGCGCGCATCTCGGATCCCTGGGCCAACGCGGATGCTCGTGAGGCAGCGGAATCCAGGCAACGATCAAATTTGTTCGACCATTCCAGTGCTATCGGCAAAGGACTCCGTAGGAACGCCCAGGCGATTCAGCATTGTGGCGTAGAGGTTTGACAGTGGCAGGTCTTCGCCTTTGGCTTCGTCCTGCCAAGGTTCACGTTTGCCTAGCCATGGGCCCCCCTGAAAATTCATGCCTGCATGGTTGAGATACTGGCCATGTTGGAATCCCATGCTTTTCCCGCCCGCCAGGATGATCGGGTAGTTGCGAGAAAGATGAAACGCACTCGACGCCGAACCGAACAGCAGCAGTGTGTTGTCAAGCATGTTGCCATCGCCGAGTGCCTCCTCGGTGGACCGAAGCTTGCTAATGAATCGCCCGTACTCTTCATTCAAAAAACGACAGTAGGTGCCGAAGTTTCTCCAACCGTCGGGGTGCTTGGTTTCGTGCGACAATTGATGCGCTACGTTGAAACCCACGGCACGCGCGAGGTGGTCGCTTCGCCCCACCCCGTTCTCGCGACCAATCTGATAGGACGCCACACGCGTTGAATCCGTCTTGAACGCCAAGTAAATCAACTCAAACATCGTTTGCAGATACTCGCGAGGCTCGTCGACGCCCAGTTCGAGGTTGAGGTGACCGCCATCGACGTCGGGAAGAGGCGCATCCAACCAACGCTTTGTTTTCTCCACTTTGAGTTCCGCCTGTCGCACCGAATCAAGGTACTCATCCAGGCGACGTCGATCCGATTCAGAAAGTGTGGTTCGCAATCGGACCGCATCATCCAACATTTCGTCCAAGGCGCTGCGACTCAGCGAGAGCCTGCGTGCCGAGTCCACGTCGCGTTTGAGGAACAGTTGATCGAAGATTTGCTTCGGGCGATGTTCGGCGGGGATGGGTTTGCCAAGGTGATCGAATGAGATGGTGTGTGTGCCCCGCGCCGTACCGATCCCTCCATCGGTCGACATGACCAACGATGCAAATCTCGTTTGGTCACCGACATGCCGCGCATAGACTTGGTCCAGGGAGATCGAGTTTTCGTACTGTCGGTCACCGCCACCGATCAAAGCCGCTGTCAGGAATTGATCGGCGTTGTTGTGCCCATGCACGCTTCTTGATCTGGGATGGGAGAAACCAGAGAGCACCGTCAATTCGTTCTTGATGGGTTCCAGCGTCTCCATGCACTTGGTGAACTCAAAATCGCGTCCGCCGCCATGCGGGAACCACGACCATTCCGCGTAACCGGGATCCTCCGGCAGCGGCATGGGAACGCCATCGGGAAAATAGAAGCATGCGAGGCGTTTCGGGCTTCGGGCCGCAGTGCTTCCAGAGGCGGACGACGCGGGCAGAGAACCGAACAGCGGCAATGCCAAGGAAAGGCCGCTGCCACGGAGAAATCGGCGACGATTGATGGCATTCATGCTCGTTGTCATCTGCATTGAAAGAGCTCACTTAGGACGATGGCTTCAAGGGTCGACCGGAGTCCGTCACCGCGTTGGCGGACCACCGTCGTGATCGCGTCAACCTCGGCCTGATCCGAAAACGCCAGCGGTCGGCCCAACGCATAGGTGACGAGCTTCGATACCAGCGCACGAACGAATTGGTCTTGGCGATGGAGCAACAGGAAACGTTTCAAGCCGTCCATGCCATCCAATCGTTCGTGATTGAACAGCTCACTCGACGCGTCCACGGGCTTACCCGCAATCTTGTCACGCCACCGCCCCAGCGCATCATAGTTTTCGAAGGCGATCCCCCAGGGATCAATCTTGACGTGGCAGGACATACAGGCGGCGTGGTTGCGATGATCTTCGATGCGTTCCTTCAGTGTCATCTCGGCGATCCGGGGATCAGCCAGATCGATCTGGGGCACCGCGGGGGGCGGCGGTGGTGGTGGATCACCCAGAACGCTTTCCAGGAGCCAAACCGCACGTTTGAGCGGGTGTGAGTCGGGGTAATCCGAATTCATGGCGATTAAACCCGCTTGGGTCAGTAAACCCCCACGTCGAACACCAGCGCCAAGAGGTACCTGTCGAAACTGGTTGCCCACCACGCCCGCCAACCCGTAGTGCCTTGCCAGCCGCTCGTTCACCATGGCGTAGTCGCTGTGAAGGAAGTCGAGGACGCTCGCGTCGTTGCGAAACAGAGCTTCAAAAAGCTCCACAGGCTCGTGCTGCATGGCCTCTTTCAGCAGGGGATCAAAGCCCGGGACGTGCCGCTTGAAGTCCTGGAAGTCGAGCAACTGCATGTCAAGCCACTGATGAACGAAGTGCTTTGCGAAACGACCGCTCTTTGCGTCCGTGAGCATGCGCTGGATCTGTGTCATCAAGACCGAGTCATCTGCCAATTGGCCCGCGTGGGCGAGCCGCAAGAGTTCTTGATCCGGGACACTGCACCAAAGGAAGAGTGCCAGCCGACTGGCCAAGGCGTGTTGGTTGAGTCGATGATGCGTATCGCCGCCAACATCATCGGACTCGAGGGTCCTATTGGACACAAACAAGAACTGGGGGGACGACAGAACGGTTGCCAAAACCTCGACGACCGCCTCTTCGAAGGATTCGCAGCTTGGCCGCATGGAACGGAACAGATCCAGCTTGCGGCCAACTTCCTCGTCTGTAATCGGACGCCGCCAAGCAAGCGACATGAAATCAGCAATCACCTCCTGGGCTCGCTGTGCTTCATCATCGGCCTTCCGTCCAGGACCAAAAATGCGTCGATGCGATGGCGGAGGCCATTGATCGTGGACTGGAGCAGCGACCTGAACCCAATGGATTTCCGCGGGTGCGGGCGATGCCGAGCTATTCACGATCCGAATGTACTCGGACGGGCTCGGCGTCTGTCCCATCGTCCCAGTCGTGCGTACGGCGTTGCGTGGATAGATTTCGCTCAGCGGCACATCCCACTGGATGATTTGCGTTTCACCGGGACCCGCGGTGACCTCGGTGTCTTGCTCGCTGACGCGTATCAATGCTCGACCTTCGTTGCTGGCTTGCCACCCAAAGAACAACTGCAGACTGGGGATCCCGGCGCCTTCAGTCTCGACGCGCGATGTGCCGACAGTCACACGCATCGTGCCTTCGGTGGGTAATTGGTTGCCGAGTTCAAAGATCAACCTGGCACCCATGCCGTGTGGAAGCACGGCTACGCAGGATTCCTGGCTAGGCTCTGGGAAAGGCACATTCACAGGTGAAAAGGCGTACTGTGCGCGCCGATAATTCCAATCGGCGGACGCGACGCGATCGTTGGCGAGGTCGTGAAAGAATGCTCCGCGCGGTGTTTTGCCAAAACTCGCTTGAAGCCGTTCACGCTCTTGAGTCAGCTTCTCTGGGTCATCTTTGAGTTTCTTCTCGAGCTTCGCCATCGCATCGTCCTGCTTGGACCACTCGCGTGCCCCAGCGGACCTCATGGAGATATCCCAGTACCGCGTCGGTGGCGGGTCCCCCGTGACAGCAGCGTGATTGAGTGCGGAGCGCGCGATGCGATGAAGGGTTTCGAATTGGGAAACCGAAAGGTGCAAGTGATGCGAGCTGTTCTGAAACCCGTCTTCCGAATGCGCCTCCGGTGGCAACTCCTCGGTGAAGTTCCAAGGCAAACCCAACAAGTCCTGCAGGGCATAGTTCAGCTCGTATCGTGTTAAGCGACGAAACGTCGAGTGATCGGCCGAAGCACGGCGAGCGACGGATGCCTTTTGAAGTTCTGCGGCCAGCCAATCGATGATCTGCTGTCGTTCTTGATCGGCCAGGTCACTTGCATCCGCGGGGGGCATCTCTCCTTTTGCCACCACCGAAAAGACTTCCGACCACCAATCCGTATCCGAACCTTGCAACAGGTTCGGGTCGAGCGTGTCCACGCGAACGTTGCCTTCGGACTCATAAGGCCCATGGCAGTCCTGACAATGACGTTCCAGCAGCGGTCCAACCGTGGTCTCAAATGCAGCCAGGTTGGGTTGGGGTGGCAGACCGTTTGAAGCGTGTGCGTCTTTCTCAGAACTTTCCTCTTCCTGTCGGGGGCTTCGATAACGCGAACGCTCCGATCCGATGCATCTGACCTGAGCAAGTGGCAACTCATCGAGCGAGGTGCTCTCCAATTGGGCGGAGTCCCCGGCGTTCGACCACGTGGCGGCGCACGAAAGCCATATCGTCAAGAGACGACTGAGTCGCTGATTTGAGAACATGAGGCGGGAGACCCAACGGAGGCAGGTCGCGGGCGGGCGGGATCAGAAGAGACCGATCCCGGCCGCAACGGGATATCTGTCTCCGCTTTCTGATGACGCCATTGTAGCAAACGAGCCACGGCCCTCGAGTACCTTTCTCCCACCAGCGAACGCAGCCACGTGCCATTGGCTTCCATCGCGGCACGGACGTCAGTCCGCGACGCACCTGCCCCTTCGCCAACCAGCCATGCTCGTTTGGACCCACTACCGTTGAACTTTTTGTTTCACAGTCAGCCAAAGGCGTACTCTCCGGAATTGGTGTACGCCTGCGGCGAACGGTGAAACGACTGAAGCAAACGCCTCATGAAATTTAAACGTTATTGCGTACAGAACCGCACTGCGCCGCCGTCGAAGAGCGGGATCGTCATGGTGAAGTTCTCGGGATAGGTGAGTTTTTGCTCTTCGAGCAATTCGATGGCGATCTGCTCCCCCAGCCGCATGCTCTCGATGTAGTCGCTGTAGTAATGCACACCGGCCCAATTGCGCCCGATGGCGATGTTGGCGGCCAGCTTGTTGAGTTCTCCCTCGACTGTCAGCGGTTTGTCCAGTCGGAGTCGTTGGAGCTTGCTGCCGTCAGCGCTCGGTTCGTAAGCGACGGGTTGCCCTTCGTCAAGCCAGGTTGGCGCGATCCAACCATGGTCGAAGTAGGCTTTCAAGATCGTGACGCACGCACCGGCGACCGTGCCGTGGCCCGCGCCGTATGCGGGGTGCATCGGCGAACCTTCGGGGAACGCCATGGGCAAGAGATAGCTTTTGTTCCTCCAATCGGGTTCTCGATCGAAGTGTTTTTCGTTGTTCCTCTTGTTGTGTTTGGCCACGGCTTCCATCAGGTCGGTGCGTCCTTCCCAAGGCAATGAAGCCAATCCATCAAACGTTTTATCCCCGATCGCCTTTCCTTCGACCATTCGTCCGACAGGATCAAACAGGTGGCTCACGTCCTTACGACGGCCCGATGTCGATAGGTGGCAGTAGCGATCGACTCGCGCACAAGCGGCTTCGGGTCGAAGACGCCGGTGGACGTTGAACTTCTGATAGCGGACGGCTTTCAGTGCCCGCGTCGCAACTTCACACACAAGCGAAAGAATGTGAGGTCCGCCGAAGTGCGCGAAGCCTTGTTGCTTGTCGAAGGCATCCGCTTCAAGAAACGGCAAGCCACGATCGAAGGGGGCGTTCATGGCCAGCAGTGAGATGCAAGCGTTGAGATACGCTTCGTACAACGCGTCGTAGTGGACGTAGGTGGCCAAGTCGCGCGGCGTGGCAATGAAGCGGTGACCTTGGAACGGATCTCGTGCCGAGACCGATTCATACGTCTCCGCTTCACGCAAATCGGCACCGTTTTGAACGTCCACGTATTGGCCCCACGTGGTCATGAAGTCCATGCGTTCTCTAACAACTCGGACTCTGAGATCGATACCGATCGCCCCATACAAGGCATAGCCATCCGCTGGGGAACGCCCGTTCTTGGTGGCCCCACCACGCGAGTCATTCCCAAGCAAGAGAAACTGGGAGAGGTAGGGGCCGACGCGCTCACCGGGCGTCACACCGCGAAACAGATCGCTCTCAGCTTCCAGAAAGTGTCGCCGTGCCCGCGTGTTTGCATCGTAGCCACCGTCTTCGTCATACAGATTGAACCAATCCAATGAGCCGAGAGAACGGAGGACGTTCGCGAAGTTAGTCGCTTCGGTACCCCGGCAAGCAGCCGTCAGCGTTTGAACGCGTGTCCTATCCCGCTTGTCGACCGGGTCGGGAGTGACGCCATCCGGCAAAGGAAAGGCCGCGAACGGAACGTCGCGTTGCAGCGCCATGGCGTAGACCTCCGCTACCTCGGCGACCAGTTCATCACTATCGAAGCGCGGCGCTGGCGGCATGGTCACGGCCTGCGCGTCAGGGCCTTGGAGATCAAACACGTTTCCAGCGGCGGCGCTTTCCCACGCTCTCACATGTGCTCCGCCGGCTCCTTTTCGCGCGTACTCCCGCGCGACTGTCGACAACCAGAATGGCGCTCGATCGAGCGTTTGTGGGGTGATCGCTTCGATAGAAGGCGCGTTGGCGATCGTCGGTGGCTTTGTGCTATCCGCCCCAACGGCTGGACCGAGAGGCGTCAGTCGGAAATCAGCGGTGTCACCACTTTGGATTCCGTTGAGCCAGAGCTTGTAGTCGACGGGGTTGAGCACCAGGCCGGTGTGGGGATCATGGGGCAGGCCTTTGGTGTAGTTGGCGAAGTGCGTCACGGGTGCTGAGACGCTGGCCACATCGCGATACTCAAACTCCTCCCCATTGTTTTGATGTTCCACCGTAGGTCGGGACTCGGCGAGTTCGGCTGCGTGGACGCGGACGGAGCGGGCGGCTTGGGATCGAGATTGAGTCATGGAATCACCGTGGATCGTTCGACGGAAAGACGCGATTGCAAGAAGCCCAACAACCTGGAAGAGCCGTCGGGTGGAGTGTCAGGCACCCACTATAGCGGTCCATCGGCCTGCGGCACTCCCCCATAGCGCCTGATACGCCAAAAGCTGCCGAATTTCCTCGGGCTCCTATCTTCGCCATACAGCCAGGCTGGTCTCATCGGCTTCCTGACAGTCGGACGCGTCGCAAGAAAACAGGCAATGGATTACAGTTCCCGGATTGTCCCCACTGGGGCTTCGCCGATTTGGCGAGTCACGCTGCGTCACGCCTGGAATTGTCCTTGAACCAGCCCACCGATCCTGAGCGTTCTGCCGAGCGAGAGCGTGTTGAGGAGCCGCGTTTGGTGGTGACCCCAGCGACTTACCGACGTCGGTTTTGGGTGGGCATCGGGATTCTCTTGGTCCTCACTCCTTGGGCGATCCGCGATTCATCGCGCGCACTGCAGACCATGTGGAATGCCCCCGCGTTTTGGCTCCCTGAAACGATGGAGGTCCGTGAGGCCTATGAAGAGTTCCGGCTTCTCTTCAGTGGCGAGAACGTCCTGCAGATCAGTTGGGAGGGCGCCACGCTGGATGCCGATGCCGTCGACGATGCGGTCACGGCCTTGCAAACGCTGACGACTCCGGACGGCGATCGCCCCGCCTTTTTGGCGGATGTGACATCGGGAAAGTCCATCGTCGAATCCTTGCAAGCAGCGCCGGCTGGTTTTAGCGAACGCGAATCGATCAACCGCGTCAAGGAAAGCTTGGTCGCTGATGGCGATCGCCAGACCGTTGTCATCGCGGCTTACAACCATCGCGTGGACGATCGACGCCGCGAAGGGGTTGCCATGGTGCGTGACACGGTCGCGCAAGCGGTGGGCGTCGACGCGGATGAGATTCATGTGGTGGGTTCCATGGTGGATGGTGCCTTGATTGACGAAGAGGCCATTCGTTCGATCGAACGTTTCACAACGCCGTCCACGATCGTCGGGGCGTTGATTTGCTTCTTTTGTTTGCGTTCGGTTCTCTTGACCGGTGTCGTGCTCGCCATCGCCATGGTGGGGCAAGGGCTATCGCTTGCCATGGTGTCGTGGGCAGGCCTGAACATGAACGCGATCTTGATTGTGTTGCCGCCATTGGTGTTTGTGCTGACCGCGAGTGCCGGCATCCATCTGTCCAACTATTACCTGGATGCCCTTGCGAACCATCCGGACGAGTCCCCCGAGCAGGCCACGGTCCGCGCGATGACGGCGGGCCGTGTGCCGTGCTTGCTGGCGGCCGGCACCACCATCGTCGGTCTCGGCTCGCTCACCTTGGTACAACTTTGGCCGGTTCGTGCTTTTGGGGCGATCGCAGGCATCTCCGTGGCCCTAACCGTGGGACTTCTGTTGTTGACATTGCCTGGCGCGATGCAGTGGCACGGTGCTCTAAGGCTGCGTGCTCTGCGACGAAGGAAACAGGATCGGGTAGAGGGTCAGTCGCTGGCCCACTGGCGACACAATACCACCCAAAGCTGGGATCGTTTCTCAGGCATGGTGATGGCGCGACCGTTGCTGGTCGTGATCGCGTTTGGGTTCATCACCGTGGGAGCTGCGATCGGCGTCCCGCAATTGGTGACGTCGGTCAACGTCCCGCGGATGTTTCCACGCGAGAGTCAGATTCGGCGGGACTACCTGTGGTTTGAGGAGCACTTGGGACCGACTATCAATGCGGAGGTGGTGGTGGTGTTCGATGACTCGGCGACCGACGACGCCCTGGCACGCTTCATCCAGGTAGCGCGTTTTGACTCGGTGCTTCGAAAGTTTGAGGGCTCCGGAGCGGTCATCAGTGCCAGGACATTCCTCCCGACACCTCCCAAGCCATCCAGTCGGAGTCTCGCGGCGACGGTCCGCAAGAACGCCATTCGTCAGCTGGTCGATGATCCCGAATCGGCGGTCCGCAAGACAGGTTACATCGCGATTGCAGAGGACGGACGCCAATGGTGGCGGATCAGTTTTCGGTTTCCATTTGGCGAAGCGATTGACTACCGGCAGCGGATGGAAGACGTGCGTCTGGAACTCTTGCCGGTGCTGGCCGAAGCCACCGAGGGAACCCAGCTGCTGTTCACGGGTTCGGTGCCTTTGACAACCACGTCGCAGGACGTGCTGTTGAGTGATCTTTTTCGCAGTTTTATGACCGCCTTCTTGATCGTGGGCGTGATCATGATCTTGGTCCTGCGAAGCGTTCCTGGTGGGATCTTGGCCATGTTTCCCAATCTGTTTCCCACCATCACCCTGTTTGGCGGCATGGGCTTGCTTCAGACGCCGCTCGACATCGGTTCGGTCATGACGGCCAGTGTGGCTCTGGGAATCGCGGTGGACGGCACCATCCACTTGGTCAGCCGGTTTCGCAGTCAAGCGAGCGCCGGGGTGGATCGGCGGACGTCGGCGTTGCGTGCCCTGCGCCAATGCGGCCCGGCCATGTGGCAGACCACCGTGGTCTGCGCGCTGTCGCCGATGGTTTATGGGCTGTCCGATTTCATCCCGACGCAACGCTTTGCGGTGATGATGTTTGGATTGCTGGTCTCGGCATTGATTGGCGACGTGTGTCTCTTGCCGGCCCTCCTGGCGTCGCCTTTGGGTCGATTCTTTGGTGGGAAACCTGCCGGTCATACGCCTCGTGCCACGACGGATGGGGGCAATCTGGCATCGGAGCCAAGCGGACGCCGGGCCGCGGACGCGAATTAACGACAAAAGGGAATTTGTCGGCTGTTTCGTTCATGACGTTTGTGACTCTTCGCCGATCACTTCCGCTAGGTGGACGGTCTACCGGTCTCAGCGGATCGTTCGCGGTTACTCCCCAATGGGCTTCATGGCGAAAGAAATGGTCATGCGCATCGACACGCACCGATTTGGCACGCTGGAATTGAACGCAGACGACCTGTTTCTTTTCCCGCAAGGGATCATTGGCATGGAAACCCTGCATCAATGGGCCCTGCTGGCAGACCCGCAAAACGAATCCGTCGCCTGGTTGCAGTCTGCCGTGCGGGGTGATCGCGCGATTGCGTTGATCAGCCCCCGAGCTTTCTTCCAAGACTATCGTGTCCACCTGTCGCGGCGTGAGTTGACGGGACTTCACCTGTCCAGTGGTTCGGAAATCTATGTGATGACCACGGTGGCCGGGACGTCGGGGCAGCTGACCACCAACCTTCGAGCTCCGATTCTGCTGAACCTCGATCGCCGCTTGGGCGTCCAGGTGATCACCGAGGACGATCGCCCGCTCCGCGCCGTGCTGCCCACGAGCGCCGCGTCCCAGCTCAAGGACGCGACGACCAAAGCCGCTTAGGTCGGCATGGGTTTCGGCACATTCGCCATCGCCGGGTCATGTGGCGAATCGGCATGACCTGCACGGCTGGACTCTCGCGTCGTCAGGTCAACAAATTGGGATGGGACGTCGATCACTACGTCTGTTAGGGCATGGTTCCGTGTCACGGAGCCCCACGGTCCTGATGATCGCAACGGAATGCGTGACATCGGTGATGGATTACCGGCAAGGTCACTTACGGTTCCGGATCCTTGAAACATCCCCCCCCAATCCAGTTACCGAAACCGAGGACATCATGCTGGTCCTATCAAGACACCGTGACGAGAGCATCATGATTGGCGACGACGTCGTGGTCACCATCGTGGACATCCGCGGCGACAAGGTTCGCCTAGGCATCGAAGCCCCGCAAGCGATTCCCGTTCACCGGCAAGAGGTTTACGAGGCGATCCAGCGGGAAAACCGCCGGGCTTCGCAAACCGGGGCCGGCGCAACCAAAGACGTTCGTCCACGTCGCGAACGCTGATGCCGGCTGGGTCAGGTCGCTGCCCGAATCATCTCAGCGGCTGTGGCGCAAAGCTTCTCCGACGCCTCAGCCGTTTTTGTTTCCGCGATCATGCGCACAATCGGTTCCGTGTTGCTTCCACGAACCAGCAGCCAGGCATCGTCCCATTGCAGACGTAAACCGTCGCCGCGGTCGGCTTTGGCGTCTTGGAAATGACTTTCCAAGTGATCAAATACGGCTCGAATGTGCTCCGGATCCACGTCCACTTTTTCCTTGTGAATGGACAATTTTGGAAGCTCATCGGCCAATTGGCTGAGCGTCTTACCCGTCATGGCCATCAGTTCCAAGACCTGAGCCATGGCCACAAAACTGTCTCGAACGTAGCCCACATCGGGATCAATCGGGCCGCCATTGCCCTCCCCGCCGAAGATCGCGCCGCTCGCAATCATCTCGTCGGCCACGTTCGCCTCGCCGACAGCACTGCGATGACAGACCACGCCGTGCTCTTTCGCGATGATCTCACTCATCCCGCTGGTTGCGCCATTGATGACGATGGGTCCATCCGTTCGCCCAACCATCATGGCACGCTGCACGCAGAGCGCGAGCGTGCATTCCTCTCCGATGTAACGCCCGGTTTCATCGATCAAAGCCAAACGATCCGCATCGGGGTCTTGGCAGAACCCCACCTGGCATCGATGCTCGCTGACGGAGCGTCCGACGGTGATCAGGTTCTCGCGCGTCGGCTCGGGCATATGGGCAAAGTTGCCGGATGGTTCGACTCCCAGAGTCGTGACCTGGCAACCGAGCGCTTCTAGCAAACGAAGCCCCAGCGTGCCTCCGGCCCCGTGGTTGCTGTCCAACAGGACGGAATAGGAACGTTCCAGAACCCGTTCCGGATTGACGACTTTGAGAACCTTGTTCAAGTGCGCGACGTGTGGGGCCTCGTGAGGGACGGTTTGACCGATTTGGTCGTGAGGCACATATGCGTTGAGGCCTTCCTGATACGAGTCGCGAACCTTCGTGCCAGAAATCGCATCCAGCACCCTCCCTTCGGCTCCAAAAAGCTTGATGCCGTTGTACGGAGGCGGGTTGTGACTCGCACTGATCTGAATGCCTCCCGCGGCCTTCGTCTCACGTACCAACACGCCGATCGTCGGCGTTGCGGCGACACCCGCGTCAATGACGTCACGTCCAGACGCGTTCAGGGCACTGATGACCGCGGAACCGAGCAGACCTCCCGTCGAGCGACCGTCACGTCCCACCACGATCGCGCCGCCATCCTCGTCGCTTGCGGTGGCAGGAAGCGATGCGGCGAAGGCGGCGGCGTAACGGCAGGCGATGTCGGGTGTCAGCGTGTCACCCACGATGCCTCGCAAACCGCTGACGCTGATGATGAGTTTGCTCATGGTCGGGCCGTACGATTCAGAAGAAACCTTTCAATGGTTGACATGCCAACGCGATGCGAAACCGCGTGGCGGTCCATAGGGTTACGTCTGGGACCGAGTTGGACCACCGGGCATCGGATTCGGGGCAAACTTGGTTTAGATTGACCCGCATGGTGATACGAATCCGAAACGGCCAGCGGATCGACGCGACGCAGATGACCTCTCCCGCGTCGCGGCCTGCGGATGCTCATCCTGAAGAACCGGCATCGCAGGATGTCTGGATCCAAGATGATCGTATCGTTGCTCCATCCAAGGATCTGTTGGCAAGTCAGGAGATTGATGCGAGCGGTTGCTGGGTGATGCCGTGCGGGATTGACATGCACACCCACGTCGGCGGCGGCAAGGTCACACTGGCACGGATGCTGCTTCGCGATCAGTTGCCTCCCTGGGCGATTGCTCGTGGCAGCAGCCAGACCAACGATCCAGCTGAAAGCGATTTTTTGCCTTCCGCTTTCGTTACCGCCGAACGCTATTTGAGAATGGGGTACGGAACCTGCCTGGAACCGGCGATCATTCCCTGCAACGCACGATCAGCCCACGCGGAGATGGCGGACCTTCGCGGGATCGACACCGGTGGCTATTGCCTGCTGGGCAATGACGACGCTCTGTTGCAACTGATGGCAGCGGAGACGCCGCAGCCCGTCATCAACGCCTACGTTGCCGATCAGGTTCGTTCGACGCAGACCTTGGGCGTTAAAGTTGTGAACGCAGGCGGCATCAGCGCGTTCAAGTTCAACGGACGCAAACTGGACGTCGACGAGAACCACCCACGCTATGGAATCACACCCGGGACCATCATCCGACAGCTCGCTCGCGCTGTCGATGAAATCGGGCTGGCGCACCCCCTCCATGTTCACGCGAGCAATCTGGGTGTTCCCGGTAACATCGCGTCCACCCTTGCGACCATCAAGGCAGCCTCTGGGCATCGCATCCACATCACCCACGCCCAGTTTCATTCGTACGACAACACCGGCCCCTACAAGATGGCATCGGCTGCGGCCGAGTTGGCTCGCGTCGTCAATGAAAACCCGAATGTGTCCATCGATGTCGGGCAAATCCAGTTCGGTCGAACCGTCACGATCAGCGCCGACTCGATGCACCAGTTCGAGAACCGGCTGCACGCCAAACCCCGCAAGTCGATTGTCTTGGACATTGAATGTGAAGCAGGATGTGGTGTGGTTCCGTTTCGATACCAGCGACGCGAGTACGTCCATTCGTTGCAATGGGCAATCGGCTTGGAATTGTTCTTGATGATCGAGGATCCGTCGCGTGTGTACCTGACCACCGATCATCCCAACGGAGCCCCCTTCACCGCCTACCCTCACCTCATGCGATTGCTCGGTGATCGAAGTTTTCGCAATACCGCGCTGGCCGAAATCCATCCCGAAGCCGCAGCCGCGTCCTCTTTGGCGGGGATGGATCGCGAGTATGGCGTGGAAGAGTTGGCGACCATGACCCGTAGCGGACCGGCCAAGGTCTTGGGTTTAGCCGATCGTGGTCATTTGCGGCCCGGGGGGCTGGCCGATGTGGTTGTCTATCGCCGTTCCAATGACCTGCAGGCAAGCTTCACGTCGCCCCTGTGGGTGATCCGGCGTGGGAAAATCATGATCGATCCAGATGGGCCGCGAATGGAGGCAGCCATCCCAGCCCAAATGCACCAGTGCCTCATCGCGAATCCCCCCATCGACGCGTGGGATCTCAAACAAGCTCGCAAACAAGTGGCGTCGATGGACGTCGACAGCCACCAGCATCCGATCTCGCGGGACGAAATGCTGGAGGTGATGAACACCGAGTGTGTCATTGCAAGTTCGCGACAGGAGAGCATGGAAGGGAACCGAACATGACACCCCGTCATATCGTGCAAGAGATCAACGGGGTTCCCATTTGGGATACCTTCGCGGAGGCTTTTCCGATGAAGGCCACGCGTCTGGTCATCACCGCGATCGACGCCTGGTGGTGCGATCAAGCGGTCCAGGCCATGTGCGGCTTCGGCACGAGTGTGATCGCATGTGGGCTCGAAATCGCGCGGGAACAAACCCTCGCACCCGAGTCGACGCCGGACGGGCGTCCTGGAGCATCGATCCTGGCATTTGGCATGTCAGGAAAAGAGCTTCTCAAGCAGATCCCTGTGCGTGCGGGACAATGCGTGCTCACGTGCCCGACGACCTCGCTCTACGCCGGCTTGCCGATGACGCGACAGGAGGTCGAAAAACGGATCCCGCTTGGTAAGTCCGTGCGGTATTTCGGAGACGGGCATCAGATCGCCAAGGTGCTGCCCGCCGTTGACGAGAACCACGCCGCCAGCGAAAGGGATGTGGAAGGCAATTGGGATGAACGAACGCATCGCTATTGGCGCATTCCCGTGATGGACGGCGAATTCGTGTGTCAACATGACGTGGCCCAGATCAACGCCATTGGCGGCGGCAATTTCATCCTGCTGGGCCGATCCTTGGCGTCCGTCAGCAGGGCCTGTCGGGCCGCATCGATGGCGATGGCAGAGTTGCCTGGCGTGATCACGCCGTTCCCGGGTGGCGCAACGCGGAGCGGCTCCAAAGTAGGCTCGAAATACGCGAAACTGTTCGCGTCCACCAACGAAGCCTATTGCCCCACGCTACGGCATCTTCCGGGCAGCGTGTGGAGCGGGACGAATGGTGGCGACGGTGTTGAGGTGGCCGCGTTAGAGATCGTGATCGATGGTATCAACGCCGAACGCATTGCAACAGCGATGAAAGCCGGTATTCAGGCTGCCTGTGATGCGGTCGGCCCCGACGGCTTACTCGCAGTCACGGCCGGCAACTACGGAGGAAAGCTCGGGCCGCACCATTTTCACTTGCGCGATGTTCTGAACGATGCACCGGAGCCAGATTCATGGGAGGGCACGTGGTGAGCCATCTTGGTTTGCATCTTCGTTCCGAGGCGACATGGCGAACCGACGTTTCCCTGTTGCGAACGGCGAACCTCTTTGAAATGGCATCGGAACGTGATGTGTTGCAGACCGTGGTCAACCGGGAGCATGCCCAACTTGGTGACCTGTTCGAGCTGACGTCATTCCATGCCGACGCGGTCGAGCGCACCCTGGTGATCGAAGGCGATCTCAGCCACATCGATGGGATCGGGACGGAACACGCAGCTGGGACGGTGATCGTTCACGGCAACGTCGGCCATCGACTGGGGGCGTGTATGTCAGGCGGTCGGATCCTCGTTCATGGCGATGCCGGCGATCACGTGGGAGGCTGCTATCAGAGTCGGGGTGTCGGAATGCGCGGCGGCATCATCGAGGTTGCGGGTGATGTCGGTTCCAAAGCGGGATGCCGCATGCGAAGGGGCCAGCTTTGGATTGGGGGCAACGCCGGCGATGGCCTGGCTGCGTTGCAGGTTGCCGGTTCCATCGTGGTTGCGGGCGAGGCCTTGGGGACGCTCGGTACCGGTATGCGACGCGGCACGGTGCTGCTGGGGCAGGCCATTGATCTTGCCAATGGCATGTCACAAGGTTTCACGACGGAGCCGTTTCGTCAGGTGTTTGCCGCCTCATTGGGGCGTTGGTGCCAGACCGCAACAATGCAGTCTCTTACAAAGCGCCTGTCCCGCGAAAATTTCTTGGGCTTCCGCTGCGACGTTCGCGTGGGTGGCCAGGGTGAGATTTGGATGCCCGCTGGTTCCGCTTCTTAACGGGCCTGTCGATTCAATCGACAGGCCGCAACAGCCCACTAAAGAAAATTCAACACCGTCAATTGCGCGGTCTGCCCGATAAAACGAAGGGATGCTTCCATCGACGCCTGACGTGCACTCAGTTCGCTCACAACCTCGGCCAGGTCCGCGTCCAGGCTATCGGAAAGCAAGGCCTCCGTTTGCGTCGTTTGCTCTTCCATTGCTTCTCGCGTGTCGTTGAGCGTTTGGTTCCAGACGCCCACCCGCCCGCGAATGCGTGTGGCCTGTTCGAAGTCGAGATCCAAACGCTCTTGAAGGCGACCAATCTCAGGAATGTCTCCGTCGCGGATCGCGGCTTCCAGGCGGAGAAGCGTGTCGACGGTCCCGCCCGCATCGCGTGGGCGATAGTCGCGGCCCTGCAGGACATTGAAGCTGCCATCGTTTGCACCGCTGGCTGACTGCTCCCCTTCCGGGATCCAGCCCAGGCGAACGCCGGCATCACTGACGCCCTGCTGCGTGACTTCGATGTTCCCGGTATCCGGCGGTCCGAAGAGTCGCAGCCCGTTGCCCACGTCATTCAACTCGACCTGGATCCGCCGCGTGTCCTGATTGTTGGGGTGATTACGAATCAAGTCGATCACATCGTTGATGGTGTCGGCGCCTTCCAGCTCCAACTCGAGCTGAATGCCGTCCGGACGCGTGATCACAACATCGGGGCCAGAAGGATTCAGCCTCAATCCCCTGCCTTTGCCCAAGTCGGACAACAGGGTTTCTCCATCGGCGGTACGAATACCGAGGTTGGTTGCCGCGTCTCCGCCGTTCTCACCAACCGAATAATCCACACCGCTTCGCAAAGACCGCAACCGAATGCGTCCCGAAGACTCATCCAGTTCGGCTTGCACTTCCGCATCACTGCGGTTGATCGCGATGAGGACCTCGCCAATGGTTTCGGCGTCTGCAAGGTCAATGACATATCGATCGTTGCCACGATCAATCACGAAACCATCCGAAAGGTCCAGGCCCGCACCGTCGGCCAGATCGTCGATCCGTGTTCCAGCGGTGATGCGGGGCCGCAGTGAATCACCCACAATGGGAGGTGGGTTGAAGCCGCTCGCATTGGCGATTCCCAGATCGGACGCCAATTGGCTTCCCGGTTCGTCACGAATCACGAGCGATCCACTGAGGCCGTCGGCATAACCGACTTCGATGGCGTTGTTGACGACACTCACTTGAAGCGCCCGCCCATCCAGCTCCACTTGATCCAAGGTGTCAACGACATCCCCCAGGGTCGCGGCGCGACTCAGATCGACCTGCACTGAAAATGACGTGTCTGAGAGTGTCACCACGCCAGGCCGCACACCCAGGCCCTGTCGCAAATCAACCAATCGCGTTTCAGCATTAACCGCGGCATCCAGTGAACTGCCAACGACAAACGTCGATGCCACGCCCAAGGCATCGTTTCCCGAAGGTGAAAGGATGGTCGCGGATCCTCCCCCGGTCTTCGTTTGCCCAATCGCATCGGTGCCCAGGAATCGAACGCCTTCATCAACGTATTCAAGCGCCGGCGCAGGCGATAGAATCCCGCCTAGCAGTTGGTGGTCATTGAACAGCGAGTTCCCAGCCGCAACCACTGAATCCAACGTTTGACGTACGGTGACGGCAAGCGCCTCCCTTTCACTTTCCGAAAGCACGTTTTGGGCCGCCTGCACGGTGGCACCACGGGCTTGGATCAGTGCGTTATCCACTCGCGCCAAGGCGTCATCGGTGGACTGTTGGTAAGCCGTGGCGGCGTTGATGTTGCGGATCGATTGCTCGCCTGAGCTGATCGCGCGTTGATACCCCAAAGCCGCGCTGGCGGCGGCCGGGTCGTCGCTGAGCCGTAGTACACGGCGGCCAGTGCTCAATTGGTCATACTGCCTCTGAATCGCCGCCTGATCATTGTTCAATTGGAACAGCAACCGCTGCGTTTGCAGCGGGGCGCTCACGCGATTGACCGCGACCGGCAGCAAAGACATGGCGTGCGGTTCCAAGAAAAGTGAACGAATCCTCTTGCCTTGTATCGACCATTCCTCGTGGCAAAATGAGCCTGTTTTGACGGTCGTTCCTCATTGGCCCTGCTGGACACCCGCATGATTCTGATCGGCACCAGAGACCTGACCCGAACGCAAGACCAAGGCGATTTCTATTGCCCTGAATGCAAGGCGACCTACTCTTACCGATTGAGGGCGAAACGAACGTTCCTGACCCTCTATTTCATTCCCGTCATCCCCATCAGCAGTCCCGAATGGTTTGTCCAATGCGACTCGTGCAAATCCAATTGGGATCCCAACGTCTTGGAAATCGATCAGGCATCCCATGAAGCAGCCCAGGAAGGGCTCTTCCGGGAACAAGCGATGCGTGCAGCGATCCTGGTTGGCCTGATCGACGATCACATCAGCGAAGCCGAGATCACGGCGCTTCTCAAGGTGGGGGCGATGTTGTTGCAGCAGGATCTGGATCGAGAGGAGCTAGGCCAGCTCTGCTCCATGGCGCAACAGATCTCGATCAAGCCTGCTCACTACCTGCTGACCACGTCAAAAAACTGGACCGTTCCACAACGGCTGCTGGCTCTGCAGGCGTTGTTTCTGGTGGCGTCTGCCGAGGGCGAACTTTCGGAGAATCAGATGAAGCTGCTTTCCGAACTACGTGAGATCTTGCAGCTGTCGGACCTCGAGTACGAGGCGGCGATCGAAGACTCGCTGAACTACGTGGGCGTTTGAGTCGTCCGGACTCCATTTTGCCGAAATGATTGCATCCGGGACAAACGGGGGCATACTGTTCGCAGTTTGACGAGAGCCTGCGAACAACGAGAGCCCGCGAACAAAACGCACGCTGACGATACGGTCGCGAATCCCTTGTCAGCAAGGACCTGCGGGTCCAGGGCACGCTTGGTTCTTGCCCCCCCGTTTTGCCCAGGCCGATTCCATGACGTCGATCTTCACTGACTGGCAGCCCCAACACGCGTCCCTCTGGGGGCGACACCCGCTCTGTCTGCGGCACAGTCTGCACGAAAACCCACTGTTCACGCGGGAGGCGTTGGTCGATTTGATCAGTCGTTATCCGCGTGAGCACTACAGCATCATCCACATGGGAGCGCAGCAGGAGCCGGAACGCTACTGGAAAGAGGGGGATGCGCAGGGCTTGAGCGGCGACCAGGTTCTCGAGGCTGTCGAATCAGGTCGATTCTGGTTGAATCTCCGATGCACCGATCGGGTCGACGCACGCTACGCGTCGGTGTTGGCACAGATGTTTTCAGAAATCGAATCCAATACCGGGCAGTCCGATTTTCCGATGAGTTCGCTGGGGATCCTGGTGTCATCACCCAACGCACAGGTTTACTTCCATAGCGACCTGCCCAATCAGTCGCTATGGCAGGTGTCTGGTCAAAAAACCGTGTGGATCTACCCACCGTCGCCCCCATTCTTGACGGGGGAAGACCTTGAGCGGATTGCCATCTTCGAGCTGGAAGTCGATCTGAAGTACGAGACCTGGTATGACGAGCATGCGATCCAGTTCGAGCTGCAACCGGGCCAGATGCTTCACTGGCCACTCAACGCGCCGCACCGCGTTACCAACCACGATTGCCTCAATGTATCGGTGACAACGGAGTATTGGGCGGACGACGCGCGTCGAAGTCATCGCGTCAACATGGCCAATGGGACCCTCCGACATCGGTTTGGACTTCAACCAAGAAGCAGATCCACATCCGGGGCGGGCTTCTTTGCGAAATCGCTCCTCAACTCCGTTATCAGTCGCACAGGTTGGCTCGAGAAGGTTCGGTCGCAGACACGAACCATTGAGTTCGAGTTGGACAACCAAACAGGCCAACGCGATGAGGTGGCATCAAAGTGACGGATCCCGGGCGCCTTTTGGAAGCACAAATCGGATCCGATTGGACATCGGTCACACAGGGGCTTGGTCCTCAGGCAAGGGCAATGACTCCTTTTCAATCTGGCTGTTGGCTTTCGGCCTGGTACGCGAGCTTGGGGCAACGCAAAGGTGTCACGCCGTGGCCCATTGAGTTTCGGGACAGGCGTTCCAAGGAAATTGTTGCTGCGCTGCCACTGATCCTTCGTCGCAGGGACGGTCTTCGCGTTGCGGAGTTTGCTGACCTGTCGGTGACCGACTACAACGGCCCTGTGTTCGCATCCAGCGCGCCCGGAGACCTTCGATGGTTGCCGACCATCATCGATGCCATCGGCGAAACCCCGATGCCTTGTGATGTGTTGCACCTGAGCAAGATTCGATTGTCCGCTGCGCAGGCCAGCAGCCTTCCTTGTATCGGGAAATGTGACTTGCATGCCAACACCGTTCGCATCGAAGGTCCCTGGGAATCCTATCGACGTGGGACACTGAAGAAGAAGTTCCGTCGCGAAATGGAACGCAGCTTACGCGTCTTTCATCGCGACAGCGGTTCGGGCCGTTTCCAGAGGATCACCGATCTGAATCAGGCGTGGGGCGTCTTGGAGCAAATGGAAACCATCCAGCAGAAACGAATGGAATCTCTCGGCCAGACGTTTCTGTTGAACGGCCCTGGCTTTCGCGAGTTCTATCGCGAATTGTTGTCTCAGGGATTGGCCGACGGCAGCGTTTTGCTAACCGCTTTGCTTGACGGGAATGCGGACACGGTGTCGGCGATGATGGGAATTCGACATGACCGGCATTATGCGATGATCCGGATGGCTCAGGATGCGGAATTCTGGTCGCGGTGCTCTCCGGGAAAGCTCATCATCCTGACCACGATGGAATACCTGCACGGGGAGGGCATCACCGAGTTTGATTTCACAACCGGCGATTACCCTTACAAGCAAGGCTTTGCCGTTGAACAAGAACCTCTTTACGAGGTTCAGCTTGGCATCTCACTACGGGGAAGAGTCGCTCTGAAACGCCGACAAGCGCTCGATCGCGTGAAAGCACGAATGCGCCACACAGCACTCTATAAGACGGCGAAAAACCTGATGGCCAATTCGAAAACGGATCCCTGAAGGGATCATTTGCCGTTGTCGCAGTGTCCGATGCCCTCGGAAGAAGCCGCGGTCAAGTCGCGACGGTTTCTTCCTCGGTCTCAGCTTCTTGGGACGCGGGCTCAGGACTGCCGCTATCCGAAGGGGAATCCTCTTCCACCGATCCCTCTGGTTCCTGCTCGAAAGCCGGCTTCTGTGCTTTTCGGCTCACCCGATCGTTCTTGCCAACCAATTCCAGGATCGCGCGTTCCCCCGCATCTCCGAGGCGGACGGTGGCCAAACGCATGATGCGCGTGTAGCCCCCGGGCCGATCCACGTAGCGTTCGGCGATGACATCAAACAAAATCGCGACTGCCTCACGATCCCCAATCAACTGCAGAACCCGGCGCTGTGCGTTCACCAAGGGCGCCCGTGCCTGAGCCCATTGCTGCCACTGCTCGCTCTTGCGCCATTGTTTGTAGGCATCCGTTCCACGATCCGCATCGGTGGCAAACTGCTCGGCTTCCTTGGCGGCAACGACGGCCTTCTTGGCAATCGTGATGCACTTCTCCACCAAGGGGCGAACTTCCTTCGCCTTATGAAGCGTGGTCACAATTCGACCCGGCACCTTCGGAGCGTTGTCATCGAGAGATGCATCACGCTCGGTCAGAAACAGGGCGCTGGCAAGGTTGCGGAGCAGGGCCTTGCGGTGAGCTGGTGAGCGACCGAGAACGCGGCCTTTACGACGGTGACGCATGACGCGACCAGAAATACGAGGGGTTCGAAATGGGTTGGTGTGATGACACCGAAGACAGGTTCACAGCGGACATGGCCCCAACGATGGGGTACCAGGTCCTCGTGGGATGAAAATCAAAACAGGGGCTGGCTGGGAACCCGCATTCCAAGATGCAATCCGTACTGAGCCAACTTCTCACGGACTTCGTTGAGCGTCGTGTCACCGAAGTTGCGAACCTCCAACAAGGAGTCCTCGGTGCGTTGCACCAGGTCCCGGATGGTTTGGATGTTCTCGCTCTCCAAACAATTGTTGGCTCGCACTGAAAGCCGCATTTCAGCCAGCGTCATGTTGAGCTTGGCTTCCAGTTGCGCCTCTGGAGAACCGGCTCCGCCTCGGGCCGCCGAGAAGATGCTCGGTCCCAGCTCACGGTATTGGACGAACGGGTTGAGGTGCTTGCGGAGAATCTTCGCTGACTCGGTCAAAGCCATCTCGGGATTGACCGTGCCATCGGTCCAGATCTCCAGGTTCAACTTGTCGTAATTCGTCTTTTGGCCGACGCGTGTCGACTCAACGTCGTAGCGAACTCGGACGATCGGGCTGAACACCGCATCGACGGGAATGATTCCGATTTCATGATCCGCACTGCTGTGCTCGGTCGCCGGGACATAGCCGCGCCCGTTTTCAACGACCATTTCCATGACGAATTCAACATCGTCGGTGAGCGTGGCCAACACATGGTCTTTGTTGATGATTTCGACATCCGCGTCGACTTGGACGTCACCGCCCGTGATCACGCCTGCCTTGTTGGCTTCCACCGTTATCACACGCGTCGCTTCGCTCTGATTGTTGACGATCAGGCTTTTGACATTCAGCACGATCTGCGTGACGTCTTCCAAGACGCCTGGGATCGTGGTGAATTCGTGCTGCGCCCCGCGAATCTTGATCTGCGTGACGGCGCTGCCCATCAGGCTACTCAGCAGCACCCGGCGAAGGGAATTACCAAGGCTGGCACCAAAGCCCCGCTCAAAGGGTTCTGCGGAAAACTTGCCGTACGTGGACGCCAGCGAATCGCGGTCAACTTCAAGCGAACTGGGCAGTTCCATACCACGCCATCGAATGTGCATCGTTATCTATCCTGCCGGGAAGGGTCGGTGTGGGAGAAGTGTGGGATTATCAGGGGGCAAGCGGGTGACCACGCACGTCCGTGATCAAGCTCGCCCAGATGATGGGAGGCGGCGGGCTACCACCTGACTTCCGGGATCAGACGCGTCGCTTTTTGCGTGGTCGGCATCCGTTGTGTGGGATCGGCGTGACGTCCTCGATCTGCTTGACGTTCAGCCCCGCAGCTTGCAGCGCTGTGATCGCGCTTTCGCGTCCGCTACCGGGGCCCTTCACACGGACCTCAACGTCTCGCATGCCGTACTTGGCCGCCTGCTCAGCCGCCTGCTGGGCGGCACACTGTCCCGCGAAAGGCGTTGATTTCCGACTGCCCTTGAAGCCACTGGTTCCAGCGCTGGCCCAACAGAGAGTGTCGCCCTTCACGTCCGTGATGGTGACCGTGGTGTTGTTGAACGTCGCATGAACGTGAGCTATGCCGTTGGACACGTTACGGCGGATTCGTTTCTTTTTATTCGTCTTTGCCACCGGGAACTCTCTGGCGGTTCAAATGAAAGTGATTTTGAAGGGATGGAAAACCGATGTGCCGGACGAGAACCAAAGTGTCTCAACCGGCTTGTTAAGCAGCACGTTGCGGCGGGAGTCTCCGAGGAAAACGACCAGATCCACGCCGTTCCGCAGCTACCGCTAGCGAAGGTCTTTGACGCCCTTCTTCCCAGCCACCGTCTTACGGGGTCCCTTTCGGGTACGGGCATTCGTCTTGGTTCGTTGGCCTCGCACTGGCAATCCGACCCGATGTCGGAGCCCGCGGTAAGCCTTGATCTCGCGCAGGCGACCGATGTTCTGGGTGACCTGACGACGCAGAGGCCCTTCCACCAAGTAGTCGCGTTCCAGCAAAGCCGCGATACGACCCACTTCCTCGTCACTGATCTCCGCGGCGGGTGTCATCGGATTGATGCTGAGCTTTTCGCAGACCTCACGGGCGCGAAACAACCCGACGCCGTAGAGGTACGTCAGCGAGTACTGGATCTGTTTATCGTTGGGGATGTCAACGCCCATCAAACGGGGCATGGCAAGAACTCCGGGAACCTTGGGCCGTGGCCGAATCGAATCGCGGATGATAGCAGTCGGTACCCTTTTTGCTCAAGTGGAACGGCGCCTCCGTCGCACTTTTTTTCTGGGCCCGAATTCACAAGGTTTTCGCACACCGACGCACCAGCCGCATCCATCGCGTCGGGTAATCGTCGCCCGGGGCCATTGGCATTGGCAAACAAGTCGTTGGCTTGAAATCTGCGCTCGGAAGACAGATCCGCGTCTGAGCGTTGAGTCGCGCGAACACGCAGGTCCACCAAATCTCATCGCAGGCATCCCACATGGCCTCGTAAATCTGACCCCCACCCACCACGAACCGCGTTCGGTCCGTCGTCACGGCAAGCGCATCCTGAACGGAACCGACCGAAATCACTTCGGGATGGCTCCAATTGCGATTTCGAGTCAAAACCACCGTCTGGCGACCCGGCAAAACGCGACCGATGGAATCAAAGGTCTTACGTCCCATGATCAAGACGCCGCCCATGGTCATGCGTTTGAATCGTCGCAAGTCACTTCGAATGTGCCACGGCATCTTCTCGCCATCGCCGATCACGCCGCCCGGGGTTGCGGCCACGACGGCCACCACTTGACCGGCCCGGAGGTCTGACGAATCCGTCACCCAGAGTCCTTGGTTAAAAGAAGTGATCTTTTCGCCGCGCTCACACGTGGCGGCACCGCTCAAACGGCCACGGTCGCCTTGATGTGCGGGTGCGGGTCGTAGTGAATCAGCTCGAAATCGTCATACTCGAAAGCGTCCATGGACTCGACCGAACGCCGTATCACGACTTCCGGACGCGACCTCGGCAGACGCTCCAGCTGCAAACGTGCCTGATCAAAATGGTTGCTGTAGAGATGCACGTCACCCAGCGTGTGCACGAACTCGCCTGGCTTCAGGTTCGTCACGTGCGCCATCATGGTCAGCAGCAGGGCATAGCTGGCAATGTTGAAGGGAACCCCCAAGAACAGGTCGCCACTGCGCTGATAAAGCTGGCAGCTCAGTCGGCCGCCGGAGACGTAGAACTGAAATAAAACATGACACGGGGGCAGTGCCATGTCTTCGATGTCCGCCACGTTCCAGGCTGAGACGACCAGCCGACGCGACAGGGGATTGCTGCAAATTTCGTTCTGTACCCAGGCAATTTGATCCACCGTTGCACCGGACGGCGTTGGCCAGCTCCGCCACTGATGCCCATACACCGGGCCGAGATTGCCCTCCTCATCCGCCCACTCGTCCCAGATGGAGACGCCCGCCTCACGCAGTGATTTCACGTTTGTTTCGCCACGTAAGAACCACAGCAATTCGTGGATGATCGAACGCAAGTGAAGCTTCTTGGTGGTCAACAAGGGAAACCCGTCCGCCAAATCAAAACGCATTTGGCGACCAAACAAGCTGCGTGTCCCGACGCCGGTGCGATCATCACGATCCACGCCTGCGTGAAGCACTTCATCGAGCAATTGCAGGTAGGGCTGCATGTTGGAGCGTCTCCAAGCGAGGGTGTCCTGGGTGCCGTGAGGCGTTGGTCGGTGATAGCGAGGGGTGTTGTCTGCGCCGATGGGTCCGCAAGCACGACGCAAACGCACCCTATCCGAGGCACGTGCAATCGATTGTCCAGTGGCGCTCGCTGGTGGCAACCACACAATCACCTGCGATCTCAAATCCACGGCAAATCGCGCGGATCTCCGCGAGGGTCAACGCTGCGTGAAGCGATTGTCGAAGCAGTTGCTGATGGATCAAGGCCTCATCGGCGTTGGAAGCTTCCGACCCCGATGGCTCGTTCGTTTCGACAGCCGCCACCGTCGCGACGATCTCCTCCAGCTGAGACTCCGATTCCGGACGCATGAGATCACGGATAAACAGCCTGCCGCCAGGCTTCAAGGCATGCATCGCCTGCCGAATCAGCAGCGAAGGGTCCGCGAGATGATGGGCCACGGAATTGGATATCACCGTGTCTGCGATTTCGGACTGAAATGCTTCGGGCTCCGTCAGATCGATCTGAGCCAGGTGCACCCGCTCCACCATGCTGGAGAACTCAATTTCGAACCTCGCGAGTTCGAGCATCTCGACACAGGCGTCCGTTGCCATGACCTCCAATTGGCATTCTGAACCCCATGGGGGATCCAGCCAGCTCGCAAGCGGCTCGCCCACCTCGCGGAGACGGGCGCCGTGACTGTCGAAAATCTCGCAAAGAAGGATCGGGATATGGGCAGGGCCTGTACCCAGGTCCAGCACACGTGGGCCAACGGATCCCCCGGCGAGCAAATCATGGGCGAAGCGACCGTTCACCTCGGTGTGGTCAATCCCTCGATAGGCCTGTGCTTCCAGGGCCGGGTCTTCGGGGACGGGCTCCAAAACACGTTCGAGTGACATCGCAAAGACCACATAAAGGAAGAATGGCTGCCATCAATGTGTGACCCCTACGATCATACGGTGCATCCCTTTGATCGGCACAAGTGACCAGTTTGAATGGAAGAATGTTTTCAAGCAATGCGGGCAGATTCCCCCTAAGGGCAACACGACGAATAGGCCAACGGCCTTGGGAAGTTTTTTTTTCGAAAACCGCCACAGCCACTCCGGTTGTGAATAAAAAGGGTCCAGCAGGCAGCAAATTGAGACGCTTGAGCGGAAATCGCAGAAAGCGTCGCCTGGGCGATATACACAGAATGGGTGTCCTGGGTCCTTTTTGCGATCTGATCACCTTGAGTCCACTTGGTTGGGAGCCAACTTGTGATCGCATCCCTCTCTCGGCGACCTCGGTTGTGGAACAGTACCCCTGTCGAGGCGATTCAGCATCGACGACTGTTCGGATCGCGTGGTCCCCTGGTCCTGACGCGGCGGCAATTTGAACGCGAGCTCACGCGTGAACGCATTCGTTCGACCCGCCGCGGCGTTCCATTCTGCACGATTGAAATGCAGCTGCGCGGTGTTTCGACCAGCAACCGCGCGACCGCACGGCGCCATGCGCGTCGATTGATGGATGTGTTGCATCGCAATCTGCGTGTTACCGATCAGAAAGCCGCGCTGGGGCATGACTGCTATGCGGCATTGCTCGTCGATACCCCGGAAATGGGTGGGCGCACGGTATTGGATCGAATCAACGTCGTCACCTGTGAGGCCGGTCTCGAAGTCGAATTGACGTTTCATTGTCACGATGACGATTCGTTTGGTTTGGACCGAAGCGAAGGTGACCAGTCTCGCTTGGATCACAGAGACGACTCGCGAGGCAACGGCAACAACACATCCGATCCTTCGGATCTGGTTGCCAGGCCCCGTCTGGCCCCCGAGACCCGGTTGGCCTCTGCGACAATGGAGGCCCAACTCGGCGTGGTTCCATTCGCATCGCCGCCAAGGACGGACGTATTGCCTCCGCGATCTTCCGGCGAGGGAAAGCCAGTTCGGTTGGCGGATTCGCGTCTGACGCCACCACCCGCATCGGGGCTGATGATGAGCGTCAAACGCGCCATGGACATCGCTGGCTCGCTCGTTGGATTGGGAGTCTCCACGCCGCTGCTGGGTCTGGCTGCGATTGCAATCAAGCTGGATGATGGAGGACCGGTGTTCTTTCGGCAAACGCGCGAGGGCCGCCACGGGAGACTCTTCACGATCTACAAGTTGCGTACGATGGTCACGAACGCGGACGAGATTAAGAACGAACTCCGGGATCAGAGTCATCGAGATGGTCCTGCCTTCAAGGTCAAATGCGATCCGCGTGTCACTCGAGTCGGACGATTCCTGCGAGCGACGTGTTTGGATGAACTGCCGCAGTTCTTCAACGTGCTTCGTGGTGACATGGCGATGGTTGGACCGCGACCCTTGATCGTGCCCGAGAGTCGCGCTTGCACGGCCTGGCAACGACGCCGGCTGGATGTTCGTCCGGGATTGACATGCACTTGGCAGGTCAACAAAGCAGCCGCAGAAACCTTTGACGATTGGATGCGGATGGACCTCGATTACATCGATCGCATGGGATTGATGCGTGACGTCCGCTTAATGTTTCGAACCGTCGCTGTCCAACTCAGTGGTCGCGGCGCGGACTGAGCGGTTTCACGCCGCGTACAGACCTAACGTCCGCGTGAGTCGTGAGTGCGATCGAGGGTGATAGCCCCCTCGTGAGCAAGCAAGGCCATCGTGAGTAGGCAAGGAAAGGGAAGGGTCATGGTGAAGCCCTCCCTGCCTCACCATGACCCTATCAATGCTGGAACGACGGCACCTATCGTTCCACCCTCCCAATCCATGGTGCAAGTTGTATCGGCTCGACCCCGTCAATCGCTTCAATCGAACGGTGGGACATCCGAGCTTTTTTCCGATTCCAATTTCCACAAAAGCCAGGCCTTGGCTCTAGGCTGATCTGAGGCTCTTTGAAGCCTCGTTACTGGAGCGGATTCCTTCCTTTTCTGGTGGGTCGCAGCGCAGCAGGCTCTCGCTTAATATTCTCGCACGAACAGTGTGAAACAAACGCTGTTGCCTGCCTTTCTCGGTCCCCTGCTGGGACCATTCTTTCCAAACCTCTGCGTGATGCTCATGGCCTCGGATCCCGCCCAGATTCACTACACGTTGACTGACGAAGCCCCCGCGCTGGCAACCGCCTCTTTCCTTCCCATCGTTCGCGCATTTTTGGGATCCCTGGGACACGATGACGGTTCGATCGAAATTGTGATCAAAGACATCTCATTGGCGGGACGCGTTCTGGCGGCGTTCGCCGACCTGCTGCCACCGGAGCAACGACGGGAAGATGCCCTGTCACAGCTTGGCGAGCTTGCGAAAACGCCCAACGCAAACATCATCAAGCTCCCAAACATCTCGGCATCCATCCCGCAGCTGACCTCGACCATTCAGGAATTGCAGAACGCTGGATTTGCCATCCCCGATTTTCCTGCGGATCCCCAAAGCGACGCGGAGAAAGCAACACAAGCTCGGTACGCGAAGGTGCTCGGTTCCGCCGTCAATCCTGTCTTGCGCGAGGGTAATTCCGATCGTCGTGTTGCGCCCCCGGTGAAGCGCTATGCTCAGGCGAATCCCCATTCCATGGGCGCCTGGTCCGCGTCTTCCAAGACGCGTGTCGCACACATGTCAGAGGGCGACTTCTACGGAAGCGAAGCGTCCGTCGTGATGGGCGCGGACGATTCGCTGAAAGTGGTCCATACATCGGACGCGGGTGTCGAAACGCTTCTCCACGAGGGAATCCCCGTTCTGGAAGGCGAGATCGTTGACGCAGCCGTGATGAGCCGATCGACACTGCGGCAGTTTATTGCTGACTCGATTGAGGCCGCCAAGGCCGATGACGTTCTGCTTTCAGTTCACCTGAAGGCCACGATGATGAAAGTGTCGGATCCGATTCTGTTCGGCAACGTCGTACGTGTGTTTTTCAGCGACCTGTTTGACAAGCACGTGGACGCACTCGAGCAGGTCGGCGTGGATCCCAATCAAGGCTTGGGACAATGGACCAACGCGATCGAGAGCCTGCCCACCGAAACGCAAGCGGAGATCACGTCGGAGATGCAACGCATTCAGGCGTCGCAACCTCGACTCGCTATGGTTGACTCGGATCGAGGCATCACGAACCTCCATGTCCCCAGTGATGTGATCATCGATGCCTCGATGCCGGCTGCGATTCGGGCCGGTGGCAAGATGTATGGTCCGGATGGCAAACTCGACGACACGCTGGCCATCATCCCCGACCGCAGCTACGCGGGGGTGTATCAAGCCGTGATCGACGATTGCAAAGCCAACGGTGCCTATGACGTGACCACCATGGGAAGCGTCAGCAACGTGGGGCTGATGGCCAAGAAAGCGGAAGAGTATGGCTCCCACGACAAGACGTTTCAGATCGCTAGTGCTGGCACGGTAACGGTCGTCAACGGCAAGGGCGACGTGTTTTTGTCGCATGCCGTTCAAGAAGGGGACATCTGGCGTGCGTGTCAAACCAAAGCGGTGGCCGTGGAGGACTGGGTACGCCTTGGGGTTGCACGAGCGCGGGCCACCGGATCGGCGGCGGTGTTCTGGCTCGACGCTCAACGAGCGCACGATCGCCATCTGATCGCCCGCGTCGAAAGCCTGTTGCCCGCTCATGATTTAGACGGCTTGGACATCCAAATTCTATCTCCGGTCGAAGCAACCCGGCATGCTTGTCAGCACGCCCGCGCGGGTCAAGATTCCATCGCGATCACAGGGAATGTCCTTCGTGATTATCTCACCGACCTGTTCCCGATCCTGGAACTGGGCACCAGCGCCAAGATGCTCTCCATCGTGCCGCTGCTGGCCGGTGGAGGTCTGTTCGAGACCGGTGCGGGCGGTTCGGCGCCCAAGCATGTGCAACAGTTTGTGGAGGAGAATCACCTGCGTTGGGATTCCCTTGGTGAGTTCTTGGCACTGGGCGTTTCGCTCGAAGACCTTTCGCAGAAAACCGGGAGCGTTGGGATCGCAGTCCTGGCAAGCACCCTTGAGTCGGCCACGACGCGCTTCCTGACGGAGAACAAGTCTCCTTCGAGAAAAACGGGGGAACGGGACAACCGTGGAAGCCACTACTATCTCGCTCAGTTCTGGGCCAGCGCTTTGGCGGAACAAGCCGAGTCCGCGTCCCTTGCCGAACGGTTCCAGCCGATCGCGAAGGCCTTGGTTGAGGGAGAAGCCGCCATTGTGGATGAACTCCTCGCGGTCCAAGGCGCTCCCGTAGACCTGGGCGGCTACTATTACCCAGATTCGGAACGAGTTTCCAACGCCATGCGTCCCAGTGAAACCTTCAACGAGATTCTGGCGCGACTGGTGGGTTGATACTTTGCCGCAACTCAGTCTGCGACTCAGTTCGTAGCGAAAGACGTCAAGTCTTTCGGCTCTCTTGCGGCAGGCCGAAAACCTTGGCGAGTTTCGCTACCCGGCAAGGGCTCGGGGTTGGAACGCTGGAACGGGTTGCCGATTCGATTCTGGTAAGAGGCACACATTTGACTTCAAAGGTATCGGTGATCGTCACGGCCGCGGCATTGGGAAGCCTCGTCTATCTCATCGCATGGCCCATGCTGACGAGCCCGTTTGCACCCGTCGTTGACAGACCGGCGGGTTTCGTCGTGGAAGAGCCGACCTATGGGGAGCTGTTTCGGGCCCGACTCGGGAAACTCATGGTCTTTGGCTTCTTTTCGTATTTTGGAGCCTGCTTTGGTAGTTTCCTGAACGTGGTCGCCGCAAGCGCGCCAAAAGGCGAATCAATCGTCACGCGTTCTTCTTCGTGTCCCCGATGTGGAACGCCCATTCGAACCCGGGATAACTGGCCGTTG
>JBCCYK010000024.1:0-39416 GCA_039189905.1 Planctomycetota bacterium | reverse complement strand
TCCAAGGCCAGAACGACAACCCGCACGACCTGGCGACCGTTGGCCTGAGTGTCGACGAAAACGCGGCGAACACCACCTCCGTCGGCTTCATCACCTCCTCGGACGTCGATGCGGGGGACACGGCCGCTTCCACCCTCACCAACAATGCGGGCGGTCGCTTCACGATCGACTCGGCCACCGGTGAGGTGACCGTTGCAAACGGGTTGCTGCTTAACCGAGAAGACGACGTCTCGCACACGATCACCGTGGAAGTGCAAGACACGGCCGGCGCGACCTACAGCGAATCCTTCACAGTCACGGTCAACGATGTCGACGAGTTCGATGTCTCCACCCCGGTGGACAATAACCCGGCGGCCGATCGCGTCACCGAGAATGCCGCCAACGACACCTTGGTCGGGATCACGGGTCTCGCGTCGGACGCCGACGACACGAACAACACCGTGACCTACACGCTGGCCGATTCGGCCGACGGTCGCTTCAAGATCGACCTGAACTCGGGCATCGTCCGCGTCGCCGACGGCAGCCGGATCGATCGCGAAGCGGTCGGATTCCATGACATCACGATTCGCGCCACCTCCGCCGACGGTTCCTTCGCGGACGAAACGTTCACGATCTTGGTGGACGATGTGGACGAGTTCGATGTCAGCGCGATCACCGACAGCAACCCGCAGCTCGATCGGATCGTTGAGAACTCGGGCATCAACGCGACTGTCGGGATCACCGCTTTGGCAAGCGATGACGACGCGACGACCAACACCGTGACGTACACGCTGACCAACACGGCGGGAGGCCTGTTCCAAATCGACAGCGTCACCGGAGCGGTGACCACGGCCGTGGACATCGACCGGGAAGCCCACGGCGCATCACAAACCATCACGGTGCGTGCCGATTCCACCGACGGTTCGTTCCAAACCCAGAACTTCACGATCCTGATCGAGGATGTGGACGAGTTTGACACGGTGGCCGGTGGCGACACGGACGGGGCTGTCAACGAAATCGATGAGAACGCGGCGGGCGGCTTGACCGTCGGCATCACGGCAGCCGCCGGCGATGCGGACGCCACCACCAGCGCGATCACGCACACGCTGATCGACAGCGCCGGGGGCCGCTTCGTGATCGACGGTGTCACCGGCGTCGTCACCACGTCGGGCGCCGCGATCGATTTCGAAACCAGCCTCAGCCACACGATCGAGGTGCGGAGTCAGTCGCAGGACGGCTCGTTCGTGGATCAATCGTTCGTGATCGCGGTGCGTAACGTCAACGAGGCGCCGATTTCGGTGGCCGACAGTTACACCACCAACGCGGGTCAGGCGGTTGTCCTCAATGCACCGACGCCGGAGGCAAACGATACGGACCCTGAGAACGACACGCTGGACGTGTTCTTGGTGACCGGACCCTCCAACGGGACGCTCAACATCGCGCCCGACGGCACGATCACATACACGCCCGACAGCGGCTTCTTCGGCACGGAGACCCTCACGTATCGAGCCGACGACGGATCGCTGCTTGGCAACACCACCACGATCACGATCGAGGTCGAAGCGGCGATCGACAACGGCGGCGACGGGGGCGACACCGACGGGGGCGACACAAGCGATCCCAACGACCCCAACCCAGACAGCACCGATCCTGACAGCGATGAAGACGACACGGACTCCACGGACGGCGGGGAAGACGCCACCGACGGCCTAGCGCCAACACCCACGTCGACATCCAGCACTCAAGGTGGCCGACAAACGGCCTCGGGCGAAACCGAAGGCGCAGGCGACTCAGTGGAACTAGGGGGTGATGGACCCGTTTCCAATCGCATCGGCGGATTCGGTCTACGCCAAGCGGTCGACCTAAACGACGCGGCTGAGTCCGGGGTGGATTCCATTGAAGTTTGGACCTTTGATCGGACGTCCGAGGGGACCTCATGGACCGAACTCCTTTCACGTGACTACGCCATCATGGCCATGTGGCACCTCACGGATGAGGGCACATCGCTGTTGACGCCGACGGACCACACGCAAGACGTGACCGTGGTGGCAGTCGGCGCATCGCTCGGCGTCGCTTCGATGGGCTACGTGCTTTGGACGCTTCGTGGTGGCGTATTTGTGGCCACCATCTACGCGGGGCTTCCCCGTTGGCGTCTGATCGACCCAGCCAGCCTTCTTCCAGCGTCGGATGCCTCCAACGACCGCGTCGAGCAGTTGATGGAGAAGTGCTGACTTGCCGCCAACCCCAAGACGAATGATAGAAACCACGTTTTCTGGATTCACGCGGACTGATATGCGATGGGGTCAGCCACCACAAGCGTCACCAATCAACCAAGCGGCGCAACCGATGCAGGCGGACACCCTTATTCCGCCACGGATTCAACAATCGGCAACCAAGCATTCCGCGTGACCAACCTTTACGCAGAGACTCTCTCCATTGTCGGGGTCGTCGACGGACGACCCTAAGATCGGAATAACCTGCACTGGGTTCGATCACAACGGCAATGAAACATTTGACGTCAAACACCATTTAGGTGCCTCGAACCTTGTTTCGCGCTTTCGCCGCATCGATAAGACTCGCCTTCGCATTTGTGTGCGTGGGAGTGGGTCTGATCTTGAGCGCCCAATGGCTGGGACTGGTCCCCGACAGCCGATTGGTCGAGGAAGAAGCGCGCCGCAAGCTCTGTGAGCATGTTGCGATCGCCAGCTTGGATGACATTCGATCCCACCGCTGGCCCACGCTCAAACGCTATTTTGACAACAAGGTGATTCGCAATCCGAGTTTGATTTCCGTCGGATTGCGAAGCGAAATGGGCACGCTCCGAACGGCCTCGGCCGATCACCTGGAAGCCTGGCACCCGGATTGGAAATCGGACCTCGCAAATCAACCCTTGGTCCGACTGGAAGTCCCCGTGACCATGGACAATCATCATTGGGGACAACTTGAATTCTGCTTCCGCCCCGCAGAAATGGGCTTGCTGTGGGGAGCCCTTGATCCCGCGCTCGTTCGCATGCTCGCCTATTTCATCATGGCCGGGATGGGTGGCTACACACTCTTGATGCTGCGTGTGTTGGGAGTGTTTCGCAAGGGCCAGGTTGTCCCCGATCGCGTCCGTCAGGCCTTGGACACACTGGCGGAAGGCCTGCTTGTCTTGGACGACCAAGGACGGATCGTGCTCGCGAATCGCAGTTTCTTGGCCATCAATGGTTATGAGGCTGAGGAACTTCAAGACGAATCGGCGGCGGAACTGCCCTGGAAACTCGCGATCAGCGGAGGCCGCACCGCCGGCGCGAGCATCGACCCCAGCCGCTTGCCTTGGTTTCGAGCCATTCATGAGCGCCAATCGGTCATTGGCGAGATCCTGCGACTGACCGGCCGTGACGGCGTGGAACGCGTTTTCTCGGTTAACGCCGGCCCGATCGGAGAGGATGAGAATCAGAATGGAGCCCTGGTGACGTTCCAAGACGTGACCCACGTGGAACAGCACCGCGTCGAGCTGGAAAACATGCTGATGATGCTCCGCGTGAGCAAGGATGAAATCCAACAGAAGAACCAAGAACTGGAAGTCCTCGCCACCCGCGATGCGCTGACGGGATGCCTGAACCGGCGTGCATTCTTCCAGCAGATGGCGACGGTTTTCGTCGAATGCCAAGAGAATCAACGCCACCTGTCTTGCTTCATGGTTGACGTGGACCATTTCAAGAGTGTCAACGACACCTACGGCCACCACACCGGCGACGAGGTCCTCCGACGTGTCTCGACGGTATTGCGTGAACTTCACGAGCAAAAACACATTGTTTGTCGCTATGGAGGAGAGGAGTTCTGCGTGGTGATGCCCGATGCGGATCTCGACACCGCGTTTGAGGAGGCTGAACGTACGCGACTGGCCATCATGGACATTCGCTTGACAGATCCGGCAGCGCTGCGTCTCACGGCCAGCCTAGGTGTCAGCGAACTGCAGTTCGCACCTGAGGACACCCAAGGACTGATCAACCAGGCGGACGAGTGCTTGTATGTTGCGAAACGCGGCGGTCGCAACCAAGTCGTCGCGTACGATCCGGAGGCCATCGCCGCCGCGCAGGCGCTTCCCGAGGTGGTCGAACCCAGGGAAACAACAACAACGACAACCGCAGATGAGCAAGGCCTGGTGCGACTTCCGTTTGACGTGGTGACGGCGTTGCTGTCTGCGCTCGCCTACCGTGACAAGGCCACGGCCGAACACAGTCGACGCGTGGCTGATTTCTGTGTGACGGCGGCGAGTGGCTTGCTGGGTCAACGCGAGACGTACGTTCTTGAAATCGCTGGCTTGCTTCATGACATCGGCAAGATCGGTGTTCCGGACGATATCCTTCACAAGCCAGGCTCTCTGACACCCGCCGAATGGACCGTCATGCGACGGCACAACGAGATCGGCTTCCAGCTGATTCGTGGCACGTTCCAATGTGTGGAGTTGGAGAACTTGATCCGCTACCACCATCAGTCCAAGGACGACGTGACGCGACGCGACCTGGAAGGCGACGAGGAATACCAAAGCCTCTACACGGCGTCGAACCTGCTGACCATCGCCGACACATACGATGCCATCACGAGCGACAAACCCTATCGCAAAGGCAAACCACACGCGTTTGCCGTCGAAGAGCTTCGGCGCTGCGTGGGCACCCAGTTCGACGCGGAACTGGTGGAACACTTCCTCTCAGCGATTCGCCCCGAAGATGGTTCGTTGCCACTGCCAACCGGAACGACCCGCGGGATCGCCTTTGCCATCGACAAGACCATTGCCACCGAAATCGGCAGCCACATTGAGCAACTTGCCGAAGCGATGGACGGTCGCGACCCTTCCCGACTCGCAACCATCGCGGACGAACTACGAGATCTGGCCGAGACAAGCTTCCTGATGCCCATCGCTGACTGCGCGGGTCGCGTGCAAACGTCTGCGGCTCAACAAAATCTGGACACGGAAGACGAAGCCTGGGCGGAACTACTCTCGGAAACAGAAACGCTTTTGGACCTCTGCCGTGTGACGCAGCAAAGCGTGCTCGTTCAGCAGGAAGGGCTTCCGGATGCTGACGCATCGGGTGGCGGCATGCCACGGGTCGGTTTCCCCAGCATGCCTGCACCCCATTCGGCGCCATAGACGATACAGCAGGAGCCTGGATTCCCGCTCCAACGGCCAAAAAGCGGCAAAGTTTCGCCTGTCGTCAGGAACGCGACGCCCCGTAAACCAATCCGGGTTCCAGTCCAGCTGGTTCTTTCATCTGAGGCTGCCAACACTTAAAGTGAGGGGTTTTGGGGAGAGCCCAGAATTTCTCAACCCCGCCCGCTCGTGTTCCTCAGCGCCGCTTTCGCGATCCCCTGTTCAATCTACGGCCAACTGAGACAGCCCTCATCTGAGGAACAGCCCGCCAAATGCCGACCATCCTGATCATCCACTCCGACGCGCAGCAGCGGTCAACCCTTGCTGACGTTTTGAATCACGATGATTGGAAAACAATCGCCGTCGACAACGCCAACGCAGCCGAAGAACGTTTGGCGGCGGACCCCTGCAACGCCATCGTTTGCGAATTTCCCGCCCACGCCGCGACACGGGATGCCAGCCAGCCGCCCGAAACGAAAGTGGATGGTGAAATCTCTTCTCGCAAACAGCCTGTCGATTCGATCACAAGCCTTGTGAACACAACGCCGAACACTCCGCTCATCTTGGTCTCTTCGGATGGTGACCACCCAACGCTTTGCCATGCGTTGCTTCGCGGTGCGGCGGCTTACATTCCTGTGACGCTCGATGGGGACACAATCGTGGAAACCGTTGAGAGAGTCCTCGAAGTCCACGCCTCGACGCGTGACGCGACCACGGTCGACGGATGTGCGACCGCGTGCAAACTGGAATTGACACTCCCCAGCCAAGAATCCTTGGTGCCGGATGTCATCGCGAAGCTGGAAACCACGACCCAACAGATGGACCTTTTCGACGAGATGATTTGGATGCAGGTTGGGATGGCGCTCGATGAAGCCATTCTCAATGCCATGATCCACGGGAACCTGGAAGTGGATTCCAGCCTCCGTGAAATCGATGACGGGGAAGCCTACTGGGAAGCGATCCGTCAACGTCGCGAACAGGCCCCCTACTCTCAGCGTCGCACGTTCGTCACGGTCACCGCGACACGTCACCAGGCGGTTTTCGTGATTCGTGATCAAGGTCCTGGTTTTGATCGCGGTTCCGTGATCGACGCGACCGATCCTGAAAACCTCGAGGCTCTGGGGGGGCGGGGGCTTCTGATGATCGACGCGTTCATGGACGAAGTCATCTATAACGACGCTGGCAACGAAATCACCATGATCAAGCGGAAGGCCGCGGGTCCGCGTGACGATGACTGATTCTCTAGTCGGCTAAGAATCGACCAATTCGCTCGCCTCAAAAATTGACCAGGTGACTGGGCCCCGGTGTGCTCATGGTTTTGATCGGCGGGGCGAACTTGGTGAGCTTGAGTCCGACGACGGCGGCCTTGTACTCATCGATCGTTGGAATCCGACCCAAAATCGCTGAAAGAACCACGACCGGCGTGGACGCCAGCAGCGACTCACCCTTCTTGCGGTCGGAATCCGCCACCACGCGACCCTGGAACAAACGGGTCGAAGTCGCGAGAACCGTGTCTCCCTTTGCCGCCTTTTCCTGGTTGCCCATGCAAAGATTGCAGCCCGGACGCTCCAAATACATCATGTTTTCGTACTCGGTCCGCGCCGCGCTCTTTGGCAGCAGGTCATTGAACTCGAAACCGGAATACTTCTGGAGGATGTCCCAGTCTCCTTCCTCTTTCAGCTCGTCGATGATGTTGTACGTCGGGGCCGCGACGACGAGCGGCGCCTTGAACTGGACCGTCCCCTGGTCCTCCTCCAGATTGCGTAACATCCGAGCCACGATCTTCAGGTCGCCTTTGTGCACCATGCAAGAACCGACGAAACCGAGATCAACGGCCTTCTCGCCAGCGTAGTACGTCAAATCGCGAATCGTGTCATGCGTGTAACGCTTGGACACATCTTCGTTGTGAACGTCCGGATCGGCGATCATCGGCTCATCGATCAGGCTGAGGTCCACCTGGAACTCAGCGAAGTACTTGGCATTGGCATCCGGTGCCAGCGCGGGTTTCTCGCCTGACTTGATCTCTGCGATGCGACGGTCCGCGCGGTCCACCAGGCCTTGCAGGACCTGCTTCTCGTTGTCCATGCCCTTCTCGATCATCGTCAGAATGCGGCTCTTGGCAATCTCCAACGATTCGATGAGCGTGTCATCCTGCGAGATGCAAATCGACGCCTTGGCTTTCATCTCGGCCGTCCAGTCCGTGAACGTGAACGCTTGGTCTGCGGGAAGCGTCCCGATGTGGACTTCGATGATCCGTCCTTGAAAGACATTGTCCCCAGCGAACTGACTCAACATCTGTGCTTGCGTCGCATGCACGACGTCGCGGAAATCCACATGCGAGTTCATCTTGCCCGTGAAAGTGACTTTGACCGTTTCCGGGATCGGCATGCTGGCTTCACCGGTTGCCAAGGCCAAGGCCACGGTCCCTGAGTCAGCGCCAAACGCAACGCCCTTCGACATGCGGGTGTGGGAATCACCCCCAATGATGATCGCCCAATCGTCCACGGTCAGGTCGTTGAGCACCTTGTGAATGACATCGGTCATGGCGTGGTACTCGCCCTTGGGATCCCGCGCGGTGATCAAGCCAAAGTCGTGCATGAACTTCATCAGTCGCGGGATGTTGGCTTGCGCCTTGGCATCCCAAACCGATGCCGTGTGACAACCCGATTGATAGGCCCCATCGACGATGGGCGAGATAATCGTCGCGGCCATCATCTCGAGTTCTTGGGACGTCATCAGCCCCGTGGTGTCTTGGGAACCGACAATGTTGACCTCCACGCGTACATCGGACCCCGCGTGCAATACCTTGCCGGGCGTTACACCGACCGCATTGCGATTGAAGATCTTCTCGACGGCTGTGAGTCCTTGGCCTTGATGCGAGACTTCTTTCGCGGGTGCAAACACCGTGGGCGGCTCATTGCCCAAGGTCTTCGCTGCAAAGGTTTGGAGCTTCTTACCAAACACGACGGCATAGGAGCCACCCGCTTTCATGAACTCCACCTTCTGTGGCGTCAGCGAACTCGAGATATCGATCAACTCTTTGTCGCCACTGTAGAGCTTCTTCTCCTTGGTATTGATCGTCAGTACCGTGCCTGTATCGACCGAATACGCCTGCTCAAGTACCGGCTCGCCGTCGTCATCCAACACGACATTGCCATCGTCATCGCGTTTCTTCACCCAGTTCTTCAAGTCGATGCCAATGCCACCGGTCACCCCAACGGTGGTCAAGAAAATCGGTGAGATGCCGTTCGTGCCCGCAACCACCGGCGCGATGTTGATGAATGGAACATACGGGCTGGCCTGCTTGCCGATCCACAAGGCCACGTTGTTGACGCCCGACATCCGCGATGAGCCAACGCCCATCGTGCCTTTTTCGGCGATCAGCATCACTCGCTTGTCGGGATGCTGCTCCTTCAACGCGACCAATTCGTTCTGGGCTTCCGGGCTGATCAAGCATTTTCCATGAAGCTCACGGTCAGAACGTGAGTGCGCCTCGCTACCCGGCGATAACAAGTCCGTTGAAATATCGCCCACACCCGCGATGTAGGTGACCACCTTGATCTCCTCGGGCACATCGGGAAGGCCGGTAAAGAAATCCGCCCGCGCGTAACTCTCCAAGATCTCCTTGGCGATCTCACTACCATCCCGAAACGCGGTCGCGAGACGTTCCATGTCCGCTTCGTAAAGGAAGACTTGGGACTTCAGGACCTCGGCAGACTTCTTGGCAATGTCTGCCACGTCACCCAGTGCCAGATCCAGGAGTGCCGCGATCGAGGGCCCGCCCTTCATATGTGACAGTTGCTCCAGTGCGGAATCGGGTGCGATCTCGTCAACGATGGCTTCACCAATGACAATCTTCTTCAAGAACGCGGCCTTCACACCCGCAGCGGAAGTCGTACCCGGGAGCGTGTTGTAGATGAAGAAGTTCAGCGAGTCCTCACGATGCGGATGCGCCGGATCAACGATCTGAGCGATGATCTGACTCAGTAACTCAGCGCTGTCGATCGGCTTCGGGTGAAGACCTTCGCCCTTCCGTTGCTCGATTTCCTGAAGGTACTCGTCGTAGGCGTTCATAAAAGTCTTGCAGGTTGTCAGAAGAAAACGTTTGGGAGATCAATGCGGTTGGCGACGGGTGCATGGTCGCGGTCGCCACGAGGTAGGGAGCGAAAATAGGAAGGCTTTCCGATACCTTTCCCTGATCACCACCAATGATTTGCGGCCGAAGCCATATTCAATCTCCCATGGCTTTTCTCCCTTCGCTGCGAGTGGGAGGATGAAGCTTGCTGGCCGTCGGCGCGAAGTGTCGGTTTCCCCAGGAAGTTCACCAGAATTTTAACATCACCCGTCATTTTTGTCGCCCCGCGCGACCGCGGTCCAAAACCGGGGCCACGTCAACAACCCTTCATTTTCCCTTACACCGGCCCTGCGACATTGTGACTCCCCCGGGGTCGAGCACGTGCTCTCAGTTCAATCGGATGCGGGCGTGACCAAGCTTTTTGCAATCTGGAACAGACTGATACCGGAATCGATTCCCCAGCCGTACCCGACCCACACACGATCGATGACGGCGGCAAGGATCAGCACAGATAGATAGCTCAAGCAATACCGTCGGATGGCATGACTTTCGTTCATCTACGTTCTCACTGAACCGAGGACACTTCAACGCGCAGGAACCCTTCGTTGTCAGCCAATTGGAACGTGCCCAACTCCCCGCAACCGTCGTTGACGCGGAACAAAAGCCACGAAGGCTGATCGACGCGAACCACGAGCCCCGTCTCCAGCTCGGTCATCCCCGCTGCTGACGATCGGAGCGGGACCACGGGCCGGATGTCAGCTGGCCTCAGAAACCTGCCATCCTCCGGTGCAATCGGCAGTAACCAGACTCGCAGTTGCCCCAAGGGATTTCCACGATGAAAACGCCCCGTCACCCCGGCCGGACCACTCATCCAGTCCACGGGGTTTGAGGTCCCTTGCCCATCCGACGGTATATCGGTGTCGACAGCTGACGAAGCCGTCATGACACGACACTTTCCCTCGGCAACAATGCGGACCTGGGAACGCGCGGGGAACCAGACGCCTGCCGACTGCCAGCCTTGATCTGCTGCCACCGAGAGTGACATCGCCTGGCCACTGTAGCGTGAGTCGTCCGTGGACACGGTCAGACCATGACGCGACCAGTCATACCCATAGTCCAACTCTTGCAAGGCCACCCGCCACCGCGCCCGAACGACGGGCCACTGCGGCTGTAGTTCCCGATACAGACGCGACGTGAACGCGGGCGATCGATCGTACCCATTCCGCGCCGCTCTCAGGAACACGTCTCGCGTGTCCGGATAATGCGTCATCATCATCGCCGCCACCCAGCACCACGTGTACTCCTCGACGGCGCCCTTGAGATCGACCGGCAGGTTGAGAACCGAATCCAATCTTGGCAACGCACCCGAGTTCCGGTGTTCGTCGATCACCTTGAAGCGACCCCATAGAGGCGCTTCACGCTTGGAACGCGGAATCCGATTGATGCGAAAGTCGTCTCGCTGCGCAAGCAGGGCGTTCGCGGGCGAGATCGGATCGGAAGATGCTGTTATGACCCGATCGCGATGCGTCGCCAGCAATTCAGCGGTCGCTTCCATGTACCAAGTGGGCCCCGTTCCGCCAAACAACTCGATCGCGAGCGCGTGAACGCCTTCATGTAAGACCAAGTGTCGTGTGTAGTGCGAAGTGTCTTGCACACGGACCCACAACCGTCCCTTTGCCGCGTAGCCATAGGGGAACGTCGGCACGGCGTCCGGGATGTCACCGGTGGCACGGAACGCAGCCACGTCTTCAACGACAAGGCCTCGCACCAACCATCCGTCGGCCGCGTTGGCAGGCATTCCCCAAAACTGGAGCCATTGTGGCACGGCGGCATCAAACGCACTGATCCAATCGGCGAGCTCCTCGCGCGAAGCCCGATCCGTTGTGAGTTCCAGGTAGATCCCTCGTTGGGTGACCCGATTCTGGCTCCCATACAAAGTCGGCGACATCAGGCAGAGCAACGCAAGACACGTACCCCACCGAGAAGCACGTGGTGATGGCTGCCTAACGGTCGCCCCCATGTCACCGCCCGGTGCAATCCTGACGTCGAAATGCGACTCGGATACGAAAGTTGGCATCAAACGTTGGCACATGAAGCATTGGAAGCAAACATCGGCACCGTGTCGTCAAGTCGCCTTGGGGAATCGAAGCGCGGCACTTTACAGCCTACACTGCCGACAGTCCTTTCCGAAACGGATTCCCCGAGATCACGCCCGATGGCTTCTAATACGACGGCCCCGACGCTGACAAATATGCCGCACCATCGGGTTGTACCAACCGCGCCAATTCCGGCCACCCGGTTGGCCCGAAGACGGTTTGGCTACCAAGTATCGCCGTGGGTCCTGTTCCTTGCTTTTGCGGCGGCGGGCTGCGTGGCGAAGACGGAGCGCGATGTCATCGTCTACTGCGCCTTGGACGAGGAATTTGCGGCGCCCATCCTCAACGCATTCGAACGGAAGCAGGACCATGAAACAGGCGTCATCGCCAAGTTCGATTTCGAGTCGACCAAGACGGTTGGCTTGGTCAACCAAATCCTGGCCGAAAAGGCATCGCCTCGCTGTGATGTGTTTTGGAACAACGAGATCCTGCATACCGTACGTTTGCAAACCGAGGGCTTGCTTCAGCCCCACGACTGGCCGGTCCCCAACGACTGGCCATCGGACTTGATCGCCCGCGATGGCACTTGGTGCGGTTTTGCGGCACGAGCACGCATTCTGATCATCAACACGAAGCTGCTTCCAGAGAAAGAAGACTGGCCGAAACGAGTTGGTGAGCTTGCCGATCCAAAATGGCAGGGCAACTGCGCCTTGGCGCGGCCCTTGTTCGGAACTACGGCGACGCATTGGGCTGTGCTGCGCGAAACGCTCGGTCGCGATGAGGCACTTGCCAACCTATCGCGAATCGCGGACAACGCCGTGATCGTGTCGGGCAACAAACAGGTCGCGCAAGCCGTGTCTTCGGGACGTGTCGCCTGGGGGTTGACCGACACCGACGACGCGCACGTCGAGATGGTGATGGGACGCGATGTTGCGATCGTTTTTCCAGACCAAGCACCGGAGGACCTCGGCACCCTCCGCATTCCAAACACACTCGCGATCTTGAAGGACGCCCCACATCCCATTGCCGCGAGTGCCTTGGTCGACTATTTGATGACACCCGATATCGAAGACCGCCTGGCGATGGGCAACAGTAGCCAAATCCCCATCAGCCGGGAATCAAAGTTCCCTCCGGCCGTTCTCCCAGCAGATCCCGTGCGATGGATGCGAGTTGATTTTGAAGCCGCCGCGGGAGGCTGGGAACCATGGGCCCAAGACGTGCTTGCGGTTCTCGACCGTGCTGGCATCTGACTGTCCCGAACGTGCGTGGCAGGGGTGACCACAAACTGGCCTGACCGCGGTCTACCATGGATTGGGAGAAGCGTCAGGGTTGAGGACCAGGCTTGCGGCACGGCGACATCGCACCCGCCGTTACCAAGGAAACTTGGGGGCGGCCTGATAGACGGCGGCAGAAAAATCGGTTTCAGCCAAGAATAGCCGACCCGAATTGGGACAGGCCGCCAGGGTTTCCTCATCCATGTGCTCGATCGCCGTGGTGATCAAAAGATGCAGTTTCCCGTCCTTCAACACCCAGGCCGGGCAGGTGTTCTGAGGAGAGCCCGGAGTCGTCCAAACCTCTTGCAACTCCCCGGTCGCCAAATCATAGCAACGGGTTTGACCGTCTTCCGCCGCCCCGAAGCGAAACATCGAAACCACGAACGACTTGCCGTCGGGCGTCAGGATCCCGCCGTCCGGCACCGCCGGATCCTCCGTCAAGTCGACCAGGACCGTCGCATCGCCGAGCTTGCCAGCTTCGATGTCAAGTTCATACTGCACGATCTGACGGGTCGGTGAATCGATGTCGATCAAGAACGTTGTTCCGGCTGCATCCTGCCAGACCGCCTTGCCGTTGCTGCAGATCTGATCGTCACGCAATTGGACCAATGTCTTATCGCGGCCGCGGAACAGATACAGCCCCGCCTTCTTGGTCGCAAACTCAATATCCTTGCATCCAAAAACAAGGTTGTCTTCCCACACGACGCCATCATTGATGATCGTGTTGGTGACCTGCGCGTCGATACCATCGCAAAACTTGGTCCAGGAACCATTGTCCGTGTCAAAGATGCCGAGCTCGCGTTCCAGACCCACCACAAACCGCCCCGGCGTCTCGCACTCAAACGCAAAACCAGGACGCCCTGGCAACGCGTGCTGGACGTTTCCAAGATCACTCAGGTTCAACAGATTGAGGGATCCAACGGGCTGGTCGGCCGCGTGCTGAATCGCCACCCATGAAAGCTGGTCGTCGCGTGTTTGAATGGGACCCTCCGGCAGGAATCGCAGTTCAACGGACTGGTCAATCGCCAACGCTTCGGCAACAGGCATTCTGGGCCTCCAATGGAAAAGGGGCGGGAGTGTCAACATCGCGAGAGCACCATGCAAACCAATCGGTGGCTCTGGCGGAGCGTTGTATAGTCTTCCCAGGCTCCTTGTTGTAGCTGCTGTCTTCCAACCGCGCGAATCCAGATCATGCCCGATCCACCCCCCGCCCCATCGCCGCACGCAAAAGCACTTGAATCGGGTTCATCCTCAACTCCGATTCGCCGTGTCGTTGTGACGGGCGGTTCCAGCGGGATTGGCCAAGCCGCTGCGATTGCGATTGCGTCCCAAGCATCCGGCGCGGCTGGAACGGACGGCAACCACGATGCCGACCGGCGAATGGTCGTGTCTTATCGAACCAATCAGGCGGGCGCGCTACGAACGGTCGAACACATCCGGTCTCTCGGCTGGCTGTGCGAGGCGTTGCCGCTGGACTTGTCCCTGTCACAGAGCGTCGGTGACTTTGCTGCGGAAACCGGAGAGTCGCTCGGCCACATCGACACGTGGGTGAACAATGCCGGGGCGGATGTCTTGACCGGCGATGAGGCCCAGTGGGATTTCGAATCCAAACTTCGCCATTTGATGGACGTCGACGTCATCGGCACGATGTCACTCTCCCGAATCATCGCGCCGCAATTGGTGCGATGGCACCGCGAGGGCACGCTTCCCCAACCGGCATCCATGGTTTTCATTGGCTGGGACCAAGCCGCTGCGGGCATGAATGGCGATCCGGGAATGATGTTTGGCCCGGTCAAGGCGGCGGTCACGTCGTTTGCTTTGGCCATGGCGCAAACCCACGCGCCCGATCTTCGCGTCAACGTGGTCGCCCCAGGGTGGATTCAAACTCAATGGGGCGCATCCACGGAGGGCTATTGGGACGAAAGAGCCACCGGTCAATCGCTCATGGGGCGGTGGGGACGCCCTCACGACGTGGCTCGGGCGATTAGCTACCTAAGCCACCCCGCGAACTCGTTCGTCACTGGACAAGTCGTGGAAGTCAACGGCGGATGGAATCGACGCGGTTGGCTTCCGCATCCGCAAGACCTTTCCTAGAATCCCACGCAACGCGGTCTCCACCCCCAACCGGCGACCGAGCGGTTATCCGCGCAAGCCCTGCGTGGGCCGCTTCGACCGACCGATTCACCCCCATCCGGGTCACCAGCACCCGCCTAGATCCATGAACGCTTCCGCTGAAACCGTTGCCAAACGTGTGTTCAACTTTTCTGCCGGTCCGGCGATGATGCCCGAATCGGTGCTTCGCGAGGTTCAGGACGAACTCCTGAGCTTCCCCGGCGCCGGTGCTTCCCTGATGGAAATCAGCCACCGCGACAAGCTGTTCGTGGACGTGCTCCACGACGCGGAGAATACGCTCCGAGAGTTGCTCGGAATCTCGGACGACTACACCGTCCTGTTCATGCAGGGCGGAGCCACGCTGCAATTCTCCGCGATCGCCGCCAACCTGCTTCGCGGCACGGGGAAGACCGCCGAGTACTTGTTGACAGGGTCATGGGGCAAAAAAGCCATCAAGGAGGCAAAAAAGGAAGGTCCGATCGACACGATCTTTGACGCCTCCGACTTCAACTTTGATCGCACGCCGGCCCCGGACGAGTACTCAGTCAGTGAGGACGCGGCGTACCTTTACTATTGCAGCAACGAGACGATCCAAGGGGTTCAATTCCACGAGGAACCCTTGTGCCCCGCTGGCGTTCCCCTGGTGAGCGATGCATCCAGCGATTTCCTGTGCCGCCCGCTGGACGTCAACAAGTACGGTTTGCTCTATGCCTGCGCACAGAAGAACGCGGGGCCCGCCGGCGTCACCGTGGTCATCCTCCGCAAAGACTTGATTGACCGCGCCGACCCCAACATCCCGGGCTACCTTCACTACAAGAATCATCATGATGGCGATTCGGAATGGAACACACCGCCGACGTTCGCCATCTACGTCCTCGGCAAGGTCGCTCGCTGGGTACGCGATGACATGGGCGGACTGTCGGCGATGCATGAACTCAATCGAGAAAAATCACAACGGCTCTACAGCCTCATTGATGGCAGCGACGGCTTTTACCGGCCCCACGCGCAGCCGCATTGCCGATCGCTGATGAACGTCACCTTCAACTTGCCGTCCGATGATCTCAACAAGAAATTCATCGCGGATGCAGCGTCGCACGACTTGGCGGCTCTGAAAGGACACCGCAGCGTGGGCGGCATCCGTGCTAGCATCTACAACGCCATGCCACGCGACGGCGTCGAGGCACTCGCGCAGTACATGAGCGACTTTGCGACGGCGAACGGCTGACTCTCCTTCAGGTTCACCGCGTCAGCGGAACACGAAAGGTGTGCCCCAGTCTGCCTTTGACCTTTTCCCTTCAACCTCCCTACTCGTTCGCCCATGTTCAAGATCCTCACCCTGAACAACATCTCCGTCAAAGGTCTTCAACGCCTGCCGCAGGAGAGCTATGAAATCGCATCCGAGTTCGCCAACCCGGATGCGGTCTTGTTGCGTTCCTTCAAGATGCATGACATGGAGATCCCCGAGACCGTGGCCGCCATCGGCCGTGCTGGCGCGGGTGTGAACAACATCCCGATCGACAAAATGACTGCGCGGGGTGTGCCCGTGTTCAATGCACCCGGTGCCAACGCCAACGCGGTCAAGGAATTGGTGTTGGCCGGCTTGCTGATGTCCCTTCGTAACATCTCACCGGCCGTCACGTTTGCAAAAACGCTGACAGGCGATGACGCCGAAATCAGCAAGGCCGTGGAATCGGGCAAGAAGAACTATGTCGGAGGCGAGTTGCCGTCCAAGACATTGGGGGTGATCGGCTTGGGTGCCATCGGCGTCCGCGTCGCCAATGCGGCTTCGGCGCTCGGGATGAATGTCGTTGGTTATGACCCCCAGATCAGCGTGCAAAGTGCCTGGAAGCTCTCGCGGAAGGTGAAGCAAGCCATGAGCCTGGATCATCTCTTTTCGAAGTGCGATTGCGTTTCGGTGCACGTGCCGCTGATCGATGCCACCAAAAATCTGGTGAACGCGGAACGCATCGCGATGATGCCCGAAGGAGGCGCGATCGTGAACCTCGCCCGCGGCGGCATCTGCGATGACGACGCCGTGTTGGCCGCCTTGGATTCCGGCAAGTTGCATGGCTACGTGATCGACTTCCCAACCGGCCAATTGCTGGGCCATGACAAAGTCCTTTCCTTCCCGCACCTGGGTGCTTCCACGGACGAAGCAGAAGAGAACTGTGCAATCATGGTCGCCGATCAAGTTCGCGACTATCTGGAAGAAGGCACGATTCAAAACTCGGTCAATTTCCCCGAAGCCGTGATGCCCCGCAACGGCGGTCAACGCATCACCATTGCGAACGCCAATGTTCCCAACATGGTTGGCCAAATGTCGACCATCCTGGCCGATGCCGGACTCAACATCGCCGACTTGCTCAACAAGTCACGTGGCGATGTCGCCTACACCATCATCGACGTCGATGGCGAAGTGTCAGACGATGTCCTGGCCAAGATCGATGATATCGACGGCGTGCTCACCGTCCGACACATTGCCTAACTCTGGCCGTGAGATCGCCGCGCCGGCTGGTTGGCTCGGCGATCCCCGGACTCGCAGCGCGTTGCTGCCAGCATTGGCGGTAGAGCACCCTCGAGAGGATTCGAACCTCCGACACCCGCTTTAGGAAAGCGGTGCTCTATCCCCTGAGCTACGAGGGCGGGAGCTTTTCTCGCTGCGACCACCCCGGTTGTACCCTTTTCAGGCCGCATCGCGGTAGAGTTGCGACGAGAAAAAAATCCGGATCGTTGGTTGTGAAACCGCTGAGGCATCACAACCCAGCCCCTGTCGAACCTTGACAGCATGCCTTGCAGCCGTGGAGACACAAGCCAAGGGCCCCAAGTCAGGATAGGTCGTGCCAATATCTGCGGTCTGACAACCGGTGATCGCGCGGCTTCGCAAGCCAGACTCCTTGGGAACGCCATAGTTACCCGCCACAAACTTGCAGTCAAGCCAGGGGCAGAGCATGCCTCCTGATCATCTCGATGACCGGTTGTGTACCCGCACAAAAAACGAGCACAGTGGCAGTCGGTGCAACGGCGTGGCTTGCCGGTGCAATGATCGAGGGCTTGCTGGATGACGAAACGATTGAGGAACAGCATTGCCGTGAACAAAACGAGCGACGCTGGAAGCAGGTGTGGCGAGACTACCCGGACGTGAACCCGGCGATGACGGCCGCGTTCAAGGATGATTACGAATAGCTCGACTGACGTTGGCGATGACGGGGGCAGCGCCATGGATCATCCATTTCAAGGCGTCGTGTCGGCGGCACTTCTGCTATCGCTCGGCTAGCCTCTTCTTAGCGAACGCCACCGCCTTCCGTTCATGATCCGTTAACGGCGAGGGAAACTTGCCAACCAGCTGAATAAAGGCGCCCCAGCGTTGACAATCCCAAGCTGACTTGACGAGATCCCATCTGTCACTTGGGCGAGCATCCCGCGTGAACTGCTGCGTATAGAGACCATTCTCGATATCTTCGAACTCATTGATTTCCTGAAATGCCACCAATGAACCCGTGAGCCAAGGAGAGCAGTGCTCGGTGAGGAACTCGCAGTGGGTTTCTAGCACCCGGTGGGCCGAACCGGCGTCATTGAATTTGGAGAACTTGAATGCGGAGGCATCCCGCTTGTTCAGGTAGGGTGCGAGGCGGAACACGGATGTCTGTAATTCAGTGCCCAGCAGTTTGAGCTCGGTTTCCACGTTACCGATGCGATCACCAGGAGTAACACGAACGGCAAACAGACTTGAGACCAGTGAATACGCTGTATCAGAGCGTGTGTCGCGGCGAAATCCCTCGTCTCGCAATGGCGCGAATGCTAAATCAGCTAGCTCGTCGAACTCACGCTGTGAAACTTTGCGTTTCATGGATGCTGTGCTGCTCAAAATCGCCCGCGAAGGAAAAGCGCCGGAAGTCACGGTGTCACGGGGCACGGGGCACGGACCGTAAACCAACCGAGGCGAAAAATGGGTCCGTTCCGGTTTATCGTGGGTCAAGTCGGTAACGCGGGATTTTTTGAGGACTAACGGCTCACGACAATGTCGCATGGACCAAGTTCTTGGCACATGCTCTCCTTGTCACCGAAAACGGCACACAGTGCATGGTCGCCAGGAGAAAGCCCTCACTTCCAAAACGGTCGACCCCGATGACTCGGGTGCATCCGCTGGTTAGACTTCCCCTTTCTAACGTCTTGGCAGGGAGTTCGATGGAAGGAATTCGGCAGCTATTCCAAAGCGCATCTTACCTTGCCCTGATTCGTGAGCGCCCATGTCCGGCGCAGTTCCATTGAATGATTCGCAAAAATTTGGAACCACCGTACCCGCATCCAGCCCCTTGCTTCCAAATGCGAGCTGAAAGATGCCCGTGCGGGTCGTCGCGTCAAATCCCGAACCTTGGACATACTGCGGTACTCCCTTCGATCCCCGTTGTTGATGTCTGTCGGGGTAGCCTGCCGATGTCAGATCAAAATCGAAGTCGTTGTCAGTATGACGGCCGCTAACGGCGATGCTGCGGCGATCGCCATCACGGACATGAAGGATGTTGTTCCTTGTCGTGCAGTGCTTGATCACCCGACCGGCTCCACCCAGTCCGTTTGCCCCGCTGTTGTCTTCCTGATATATCGTGTTGTTGAAGATGTAGAGGTGGCCCATCATCCATTTCTCGTCACCCGCGTAGCCCATCTTCATGAACGGACCGTGGGTCATCTCGAACGTGCTGCCCGGCGGGGTGTAACAGGTCCCCGATACGTTACGCCATACGTACAGAGGCCCGATCGACACCGCGGCGTTTCCGATGGGTGTGTACACATGCTCGATGTAGTTGTTCCAGATACGTACATTTTGTCCGCCGCCCTCAGCCTCAATGCCATCATCCCAGCAGTTGGCAATGTAGTTGCCATAGATATCGCTGTCGGGGCCCGGAAATCCTTGGTGGCCGATGTTGGATCCAGCACCCATCACATCGTTGAAGTAGTGATTCTTGTCCGACCAGCACTCGTTGAACCGTATCACATGGTTGCCCGAGGAATTCCAGAACGCCACAGCCTGAGGCCCTTGCGGGTGAGTGGACTTGCCGTGCTTTTCCGCCCAACTGTTGCTGCCCCATGAAGGGTGGTGCATCTTACAACGCTGGACCACAACCGCTCGCAGGTCTTTGCTCCTGCTGAAGACGCAAGCCTGCTGGTCCTTGCCCCAGTTCTTTTCGCTTCGGCTACCCCACTTGCTGATATCACAGTCTTCAATGACGACATGATGAGCAGCAAGGAGCCGGATCCCGTGTCCCGTCACGTTCTTGATCTTGAATCCACGCAAGATGATATAACTCGCGTTGACCGCGATGCCGACGTCATCTCGATTGTTGGTGTCGATCGTGCATCCACTGCCATCATAAACAACATAGGCGTCCGGCCTGCCAGACTTGGTCACGGAGAGCGTTGTGTCGCGATCAGAAACCTTGACCACAGATTCCACGGGGAACCTTTCGCGCCAAGTGGCGCCTTGGCATTGGACCCGCCGATCGGTTCCCTCGAGTTCCAGGGCGACATCGTATGCCGTACCTGGCGTCAAGTTTACCAAGCTGCCGCGGTAATCGGCTTTGCATTCTGGACCGTCTATCGGTCGGTAAAGCAACGGCTGCCCTGTTCGCCAGTGCTTTTGTCCACTCCGGCGATACTTGACGATCACCCTGCGCTCCGAGCTTCCCTCGGCCGGGGACCAATAGATGCTGATGCAGTGGAACGTCGGCACGAGGAAGGCTTCTCCTTCACGCTGACCACGCTGGTCCTCGGCGAAGAGTGACGGGCACAATGCCATGACGAAGGTACAAACCATGGCTCGCACCCTGTTGTTCTTCATGGGGTCTTCCTCAGGTGCAAATGTCTCATCGGCCAAAGGAAACGGCACAGCTACTCGTCGGTGTGGGCGTTCGAGTCTGTTTCACAAGAAATGTCCAACTTGTCCCACCCCTTCAGCGAGACCGCGGCGACGTCAGGTGTCAAGATGACTCCGGCCCCTACGTCGCTGCTAGCTCGCTCTGCGAGTTCGGCGAACAAAGCCGAGAGCCAACGGAAGCCTTGAGGTGAGCCGCGAACTCGCAGGTAGGATTGTCTGACCAATTCCACCTCACCAGCAATCCGATTCGGCTGCCGGTCCGTTGAAATGGTGACCGCGTTCGCTTCGAGTTTCGATCCTAGGTCGAATGCGGAATCTGTCATGAGTTTCGTTCCAGTCGTGTCGGACGTTCGTCTATCGTTAGGATAACGCCGGGCGTACTGCGAATTCAAATCCGAAACGCAACCTTCGCGCATGGGCCGAGAACTGCGGACGGGGTTTGGAAACCGTGTCTCAGGCGTCGGCGTTCGCTCGGTGCGTTCCTGATCCGATAGTCAAAATAGTTCTGCGGTCCTTCGAGACGGCACTTTAGCATCGCAGCGACTTCCTGAATTGGACCGCCTACCTACCTCGACATAGGCACTCAATGCCCTGGTACACTCTTTGCGGATGGCTCGGTTGCCTGGAAACCGACCACGAGTGCACTTTGGCAATGCCAACGATCAGGCGGCAGAGAATGGACTATTTGGCTGATACGGCAAACGTCTCCATTCCAGTCATGATCGATGACGTGAAACGCGATCTCGAGTCCTTCGAGATGACACGAACTCGCTTCTTGTTGATCGAATCGACAGAACCAGAGGTCGGCCTGACCGCTGCGGCGTCTGAGGTTCGGCTTCCTGCGTTTCTACTTTCGCTGTCGGGAGTCGTCTATCGTCCGAGCGAGAGCAGTGACACGTTCAATTCGGCAAAGCAAATTGAAGAGCTTCATGAGACCGTCGAGGCGAGTGAACTGCTGGAAATGGAGTCGGATGAATTGTGGCTGCCAACTTCCCCGATTGACGAAGTTCGAAGTGAGCCAAAGTTCGGCGATGTGTTTCGTGTCGCTCTACCCCTTTTTAGGCTCTCAATGTCGTTTGGTCGGGACGGTGTGACCCTTGCTAGTTTTCTAGAGCAGGCAAACTCGATGCGTCAGCAAGTCACCTACTCGGACGTTGAGACCTCGGCATTTCGCGATTGGTACCAACAGCAGGTCGAGGAGGCCGAGGTGAACTACGAAAAGCAGCTTGGCCGTGATTCCGTTCTCGACTGGAAAGGCGATTGACCATCCGTTGCGACTTCTTGACTTAGCAAATGTGGTGATGAAATGGCTCGACTTACCGTGACCATGATCGACGTCGGTTGGGGCGACTGCATTCTTCTCGAGTTCGAGAAGGATGGTCAAGATCCAAGGTATGCCCTCATTGATTGCAATGATCGCCCAAATCAGAGATTGGCATTGTCGTTCGTCAAGCGACACCTACAGACGAAGCAAGTTGACTGGAGAAATCGCAGGCACTTCTTTGACTTTGTGCTGCTAACGCACGGGCACGACGACCATTCCCGGGGACTGAAGCAGATGATGTCCGAGTTCGAGACAAAATGGTTCTGGTATCCAAAGTCTGGCCACCCCGGACTTGCCGGACTGCTTCGCTACGCCAATCGATCCGCAAAGGTCGATGCTCACCAGTCGGTTGATGAAACCAAGCTGTTGCCAGACTTCGGCGATGTGTCAATGAAGATACTCTGGCCGCCTCACAGTCCGACGGGCCCTCACGATCCAAACGATGAAAACAACAACTCCGTTGTAATGGCACTCACTCTTGCAGACGTGTCATTTGTCTTGACAGGTGATTGCAAAGCGAGCAACTGGCCATCCATCGTTTCCAAGCTGCCCGTTAACCTCAAGGTGATCCAGGTGCCTCACCACGCGGCGAAAAACGGGATGTTCGATTCATCGGGCGGAACACCGTGGTTGGATGCAATCGCTAGCAATGTTGAGATTGGCATGAGTTGCCATATCAGCCCTCACAAGCATCCACACCCCGATGTCATCACCGAGCTGAATTCTCAAGCTCGTTCCTACTTTCGCACCGACGAGCATTATCACGTCTCTTTCTCGACGGACGGGGCGACGGTAAAGAAAAAGTGGTCGCGGGTTTGAGTGTTGGTTGTGGCGCACCACGGTTGCGGCAACGCCATAGACACAGCGAGAATCACATGCCGGCGTTGATTTGTTGGGCGCGTGCCATCGCGTCTTCGGCTTTGGTGATGAACTCTTGGTTCTGCGTGCCAGCCCAGGCGCGTTGGTAGGTGACGCTCAAGGCGGTGAAGTTGAACGCGTCCGTGGGTTCTAACTCGCAGGCGCGCACCCCGTGCTTGATCGCCTCCTCATGTTGCCCTGTCTTGGTATAGACGCGTGCCAACGCCAGGTGCGCCAAGACAAAACTCTCGTCTTCTTCCACCAACGGTGTCAGACCGGCGATCGCCTCGTCATATTTCTCTTCGTCGATCAGTTTCTCGACGTCGTTGTAACGTGCGTGGATGTCTGACATGGCCGCAGGATTTGAAAGAGGTTGGTTCTCAGAGACACGCGTCCGCGTTGGCGTGTCGCTTCGTCGGGGCATTTGGCCACATGTGGCTCGGGCGGGAAGGCAACTCAGACGGTGTACCCTCCCCTCGCTTCGCTCGACCCTCCCAGGGAGGGGCGACGAAAAGCTAAGGTCGGACTACTTGGCCAGTTCGGCTTGAGCCGCTGCGAGGCGTGCGATCGGAACGCGGAAGGGACTGCAGGATACGTAGTCCAAACCGACGGCGTTGCAGAACGCAATGGAGGCAGGGTCGCCTCCGTGCTCGCCGCAGATGCCGAGCTTCAACTTGGACTTCGTCTTGCGGCCTTTCGTGCAACCCATGTCCACCAACTGCCCGACGCCCGTCGCGTCGAGACTTTGGAACGGGTCGGTCGGCAGGATTTTCTCCTCCAAGTAGTCCGGCAAGAATCCTCCAATATCGTCGCGGCTGTAGCCGAACGTCATTTGCGTCAGGTCGTTTGTTCCGAACGAGAAGAAGTCCGCGTGTTGCGCGACGTCGTCGGCCGTGAGTGCAGCACGAGGGATCTCGATCATCGTGCCGATCAAGATGCTGAGACTACCTTCGAACTTCTTGGCCTGGATCGTTTTCTGGATCGTGTCCTCCACACGAGCCCGCAACATCTCCAACTCGGCAGCGGTCCCAATCAGCGGGATCATGATCTCGGGCTGAGCGTCCACCTTCTTCTTGGCACAGTTGATCGCGGCTTCGACGATCGCCTGGACCTGCATCTCCAGGATCTCCGGGTAGGTGATACTGAGACGGCATCCGCGGTGACCGAGCATCGGGTTCGCTTCATGAAGCGCTTCGGCGCGCTTCTTAATCTCCGCGGGCTTCAGACCGAGCTCGTCGGCCATTTCCTTTTGAGCGGTCTTGTCGTGCGGGAGGAATTCGTGAAGCGGTGGATCCAGCAAGCGAATCGTGACCGGGAGACCCGCCATGGCTTTGAAGATGCCCTCAAAGTCCTTGCGTTGGAACGGAAGCAGCTTCTTCAGCGCGGCTCGCCGATCAGCCTCGGATTCAGCCAAGATCATCGCCCGCATGTGGATGATGCGATCGGATTCAAAGAACATGTGTTCTGTGCGGCAAAGACCAATGCCCTGGGCACCGAACTCTCGAGCGCGCTTGCTGTCCTTCGGTGAGTCAGCGTTGGTGCGAATCGCCAGACGACGATACTTGTCAGCCCAGGTCATCAACTTCGCGAAGTCGCCGGAAAGCTTGGGCTCCTGGGTCTCGACTTCACCCGCCATCACGTCGCCGGTCGTCCCGTCCAGGCTGATGGTGTCCTTTGCGGTGAAGGTTCGTTTCTTTCCTTGGACGTCGACGACCGTGATCTTCTTGCCGCGCTCATCGATATGAATGTCACCGGCACCCGCCACACAACACTTGCCCCAACCCCGGGCCACCACGGCCGCGTGACTCGTCGCGCCACCCGTGCTGGTCAAAATGCCAACCGCGGCCGACATGCCTTCCACGTCTTCGGGGCTGGTTTCGCGACGCACCAGGATGACCTCCTCGCCGGCGTCTTTCCGTTGCCGTGCTTCTTCCGCCGTGAAGGCAAGTTTTCCTACCGCCGCTCCTGGCGACGCGTTCAAGCCTTTACAAAGGATATCGGCCGCGTTGCGGGCCGTCGGCTTGAAGCTTGGCAACAGGCAGTGCGTCAAATCCGAAGCGGGAACGCGGGAGACGGCTTCCTTCTCCGTGACCAAGCCTTCCTTCACCATGTCGCAGGCGATCTTGACGGCCGCAATCCCGTTTCGCTTGCCCGTTCGGGTTTGCAGCATGAACAACTTGCCACGTTCAATCGTGAACTCGATGTCCTGCATGTCGGTGTAGTGGTCTTCCAGCTTCTTTTTGATCGCCATCAACTCCTTGTGAGCCGCGCGGTCCCACTTGGACATCTCGGCGACAGGCTGCGGCGTTCGAATCCCCGCGACAACGTCTTCGCCCTGGGCGTTGACCAAAAACTCACCGTAGAACTTGTTTTGGCCGGTGTTCGGATCTCGCGTGAAACCGACGCCCGTCCCCGAATCGTCTCCCATGTTGCCGTAGACCATTGCCTGCACGTTGACGGCGGTCCCGAGCAGGTTGTTGATCTCGGTGTTGCCTTTGGCGGCTTCGATGCGTCGATACGAAATCGCGCGATCGGCATTCCACGATCCAAAGACCGCTTCAATGGCCAATTGCAACTGCTGAATCGGATCCTGTGGGAAGTCCTCGCCGGCACCCTTCTTGTAGACCGCCTTGTAAGCCTCGCAGAGTTCCTTCAAACCCTCCGCGGGAACCTCGGTGTCTTCGGTGACCTTGTACTTCTTCTTGATCTTATCGAACGCTTCTTCAAACACGTGGTGTTCCAGGCCCATCACCACGTCGCCATACATGTTGATGAGGCGACGGTAGGCGTCGTAGGCGAAACGCTCGTTCTTGGTGCCCTTGGCCAAGCCGGCGGTGGCTTCGTCGTTGAGTCCGAGGTTGAGAATCGTGTTCATCATGCCCGGCATGGAGACGGCGGCACCCGATCGAACCGAAACCAGCAGCGGGTTCTCGTTGTCGCCAAACTTCTTGCCGAGTTCCTTCTCGAGCGTCTTCACAGCCTTGTGGACTTCGTCCATCAGCCCCGCCGGAAGCGCTTTCCCCGACTTGTAGTAGGCGTCACACACCTCCGTGGTGATCGTGAAGCCGGGCGGCACCGGCAATCCAATCGCGGTCATTTCGGCCAGGTTGCGACCCTTCCCACCCAAGATGGACTTGGCAACCTTGGTCCCCTCGGTTTTTGTCTTCCCGAAATAGTAGACCATTTTGCTGGACTTAGACTTGGCGGCTTTCTTTGCCATTGCGTTATCGAGGTGTGTGGGGAAAGGGGGAGGATGAGACTGCGAGCGAGCATCAGGACGTGCTCGCGACGATTTCAACAAAGCGTTTCAGCGGAAAAGTCCGCAAAGCGTATTTAGAGCGGTCTGAACGGTCAATCCGGCGGGGGCGATTGGTCAGACCTGGGTGCCGAATTGGAGCCGGTGAGACGACATGTCCCGCCGGGACGATACCTGATCGGCGCGTGCCGCAGTCCGGCGTCGGCAAGCGTTCCGCACGTGTGCGGGAGCTTGGGAGAGGTATGCCGTGACTCAGTCAACACATCGCAAACACGGCGGATCGGCTTGTTCGCCAGTGCCAGCTCGGCTCAACCCAACAAAAATGAGCGGACGAAACTGTCAGAAACCGCGTTTGCCCGGCTCAGGCGGAGGCTGCCTTCTTGATCAACGCATTCAGTCGGCTCTTGGTCCGTGCCGCTGAGTTGCGATGGATCACGTTGCGTGCCGCTGCGCGATCCAGATGCCGAGACGCCACCCGGAATCCCTCGCGTGCCTTTTCAAAATCCCCCGCTTTCACCGCCTCGCGGACACTGCGGATTTGGGACCGCATCGCGCTCTTGATACCACGGTTGTGCAGACGCAGTTTTTCGTTTTGGCGAAGGCGTTTCTTGGCGCTGGCGGTGTTGGGCATGGCGAGACGGAGGCGAAATGAATTGTGCGAGGAAAAAAACAGTCTTGACGGCGAAACCCACTGGGTCGTCCGCCAACGGGCGGCGAAGTATGACGCAGGGGGCACGTACTGTCCAGACGTTTGTGCCACCCGCATAATCAGGGGCAGCAATCGATGCTTTGTTCGTGGCGTCCGCCAACACGCGTCTTGCGTCCGTGAACACAATCAGGGCGTTTGTGCCTCTTCAAGGGAAAATCGCATTCTTGTGTCCCCCCCGTCCCAACAGCCGAACTCTTTCCCCTCGCGACGCCGATCCGACCCAAACGCGGACCGGGACGAGGTGCGCGAAGCGCCATTGACGGTCACGGTGCCACGCACCGGGGGCAGGGTGCGACCGGGCCCCGCCCGTGTTCATCTGGTGGGCGCCGGACCGGGTGATCCCGGGCTGCTGACCCTCCGTGGAGCCGAGGTGCTTCGCCGCGCGGAGGTCGTCCTTTACGACGGGCTGAGCAACCCCGCGATCCTAACGCATGCGGGCGCTGCGGAGTGTGTTTGCGTGGGCAAACACGGTCAGACTCGCATCTGGACCCAAGCGGAGATCAATGCGGAATTGCTAAGCCGGGCGCGAGCGGGCGCACGCGTGGTTCGCCTCAAAGGCGGCGACCCGGCGGTCTTCGCACGCACCAGTGAAGAAGTCGACGCACTTCGAAATGCGGACATCGCTTTCGAGATCGTCCCCGGCATCACGGCCGCCTTGGCGGCCGGTTCGTACGCCGGCATCCCAGTGACCCACCGTGGAATCGCCTCGGCCGTGGCTCTGGTCACGGGGCACGAGAAACCCGGCAAACCCGCCTCCGATCTGGACTGGAACGCCCTGGCCCGATTCCCGGGAACGCTGGTTGTCTACATGGGTGTGACCACCGCCCGACAATGGACACAAGCTCTGCTGGACAATGGGAAACCACCGGAGACCCCGTGCGCGATCTTAAGACGATGCAGCATGCCTGATCAGATGCGAGTGCATTGTCGACTCGATGAAGTGGCGGATCAACTCACACCCGCATCGAAGATCCGGCCGCCCGTGATCACCATCGTCGGTCCCGTGACGCAACTGGCTGATGCGATGAGTTGGTTGGATCGCCGTCCGTTGTTTGGCATGCGAGTTTTAGTCACGCGTCCCAAGTCGCAGTGTGAATCGCTGGCGGAGTCCTTGCGTGAACGCGGGGCGGACGTGGTCGAAGCGCCCGCGATCGAGATCGGGGCAGCCGATGAATTTCATTTGGAACGTTTGGACGCTGCGATCACCGAGTTGCCACAGACCGATTGGGTCGTTTTCGGAAGTGTCAACGCGGTGGATCATTTCATTCACCGGCTGCGGCAGCGAAACCTCGACGCGCGGGCTTTTGGCGGGACACGCATCGCCGCCATTGGCAAACGCACGGCGGATCGCATGTCCGATTCGTTTCTGTCGGTGGACCTGGTGCCCAAAGCTTACGCGGCGGAGACGCTGGCCGATGAGATGGTTCCCCTGGTGAAGGGCAAACGAGTTCTCGTGGTCCGCGCCGATCGCGGCGAATCATCCTGGGTGGACCGACTGTCGGCAGCCGGCGCCGACGTGAAGTCGGTTGCCGCATACCGCAACATTGACGTCACCGAGCCGCCGGAAGGGATTGCAAATCAAATCGTGACGGGTGACTTTGATTGGGTCACCGCGACCAGCTCCGCCAGCGTTCGCAACATCATCCGCTGGCTCGATGGCCGCCGGCCCCAGACTAGACTAGCGGTCATCAGCCCGGTGACGGCCGCGGCGGCGGAGGCAGCGGGTTGGAAACCCGATGCCGTCGGTCGGCCTCACACGACCGATGGCCTTGTCGAAGCAATGGTGTCGGCCACTCACATTCCGGATTCGGCACTCTAATCATGGCCACGGTCGATCCTCTCTTGATGACAGCAAAGTCGATGGCGAGCGACCGGGCCGACACGCCTTGGTCCGATTTTCAAATTCAAGTCGCCAACGTGGACCAGCGGCGATCACCCCAGCGAGTCTTGGGCGTGATGGCGGAATCCGGCGCGGCGTATCGTTGGGGCATCGCGGCAGCAACCGGACGAGACGTCAACGTACTTGAGCAAACGCTTTCTCGTATCGCAGTCGATGACTTGTCTTGGGCCCCAGAGCCGAAGACGGCCGGATCGCGAAGTCGCACGGCCCCTGCTCGGTTGTCCTTGGCCTTGCTTCACGAAGCAGCAGAGTGCTTTGCGGAAGGAAGCCACAGCTTTGCTCGCGAAGCCTCCACCGGTCTCAGTGAGGTTAATGAACGTCTCCATGCGGTGCTTTGGGCCGCCGCCATGCCGCACCTCGCGTTGCTGCTACCCGAATCCCTGTGGTGGGATGTTTTGGAGCGATTGCAATGGCTCGCAGTCACCAACCAACAACCCGACCGAACCGACGGCGACATCGCGACGGCCGCGCGATGGCTCCATGCGGTCGAAATGGGAATGACGCTCGCCTGGCGTCTTGCCCCCGTGCCAACCTGCGTGCAGCTGGCTGACTCCGCTTGCCAGACCTTGATGGACAACCTGGATGGGACCGAGGAGACCGTCGAAGAACTAACGGCCAGCGCGCGTAGCAATCGATTGATGTTGGCATCCATTCTCCGGTGCGAGCGACTGGTTGCGTTGTTTGCGAAGAAACGGTTTCGAAAAGCACAACGCAACACCGCGTGGGAGCTCGCGGTCTGGACAGCCGCGATGACGCGTCACGACGGAACCGCCTACCTGAGCCCGGCGACCGCGGAGCAAACGAGCGACGATTCCAAGCCGCTAGAACTTGGTCTCGATCAACACCGTTCAACGAAACGTCGGCGAACGAAGGGCGGCTCTGCCCAAGGGGACACGACATCCAAGAGGCTGACGGGCTTGTTTACGGCAGCATGCCATTACGAAGAAGAGTCGCTGCGTCCCGCGTTCGAGGCGGCGCTGGGGGCTCGCCAAACCGGGGGACGCTTGGCGTGGGAAGTCTCCTTGCCGGATACCCTTTGGCAAGGCGAAAACTCAGGGCAGATTGCCATGATGCCTCAATGGGATGTGCGCCGAGGTCGCACGTACCTGGACTATCGTGGCGACTCCGTTCAGATTGATCTTTGGGCAGGGCGAAGAGCTGCGATCCAAGGCGTTTGGGAAACGGTTGTCGAGATCGATGGCCAGACGTTGCGACCGACCAGTGATTGGGAGAACAGCTGCGATTACACCGACGACGATGTTCACTACGTCGAGTTACAACAATCACTCCAAAACGGTGTTGCCTTACAACGTCAAATCATGGTGGTCCGAGATGACCGATGTGTGCTGTTAACCGATGCGGTGGTCAACGTGAAGCCTGGGAAAGGCAAGCGACGCCCCAACGTTCGTTGTTTCAGTCGCTTACCGATTGCGGCACCAATGTCAGTGGTCGCTGAGGAAGAAACTCGTGAGGTCTTTCTCAGTGATGGCAAGCGACGAGCCATGGTTGTCCCGCTAGCCGCAGGCGAATGGCGTGTCGGTCGCTCTCAAAGTCAGCTGCGAACGGTGGAGAATCCGGATCACTTGCCGCGCGCCAACGGTTCCCCCGCAAAAAGCGGACTCGCGTCCAGCCAGGCCATCCCCTTCCCGACCGCGACGTCCCACTTGGTTCTCGAGACCACGGGCCATGGCAACGTTTACAGTCCACTCTGGTTCGATTTCCAGACGCGTCGCTTTCGCCGGAAACGCACGTGGCGGGCTCTCACTGTTGGTGAGGACTTACGAACGATCCCGCGCGAAACGGCTTCCGCGTTCCGTTTGCAGATTGGCAGTGAACACTGGACGCTTTATCGATCGTTCGATGGGAATCGACCCAGGACGTTTTTGGGTAAGAACCTGATTGCCGACTTTTTTGCGGCACGCTTTCACCCCGGCGATGGCGGGATGGAAGAGCTCGTCACGGTCGACACCGATTCCGAAGACGCCAGTGATTAGATTGAGAAACCATGGCAGAACCTTTTGGGATCGACTCGCTCTCGGTTGAACCGCAGGACGCGGCCACACGGGTCCGCGACAACTGGCTTGTGGTCAAGCATGAAGTCGCCGACGAAGCGTCGAAGCATGGACGTGATCCAGCGGAGATCAAGATCGTCGGGGTCACGAAGTACGTGGATGCTGCCATCACGCAGTGGTTGGTCGCGGCGGGCTGCCACGACTTGGGGGAGAATCGCCCGCAACACTTATGGGCCAAAGCGGCGGAGCTAACGCCGGTCCCATCCACGCAAGACAGCGATACAGACGAAGACCAGTCGATTTGTTGGCATCAGATTGGCCATCTACAAAGAAACAAAGTCCGGCGTTTACTGCGTTCCACTTCCGGAAGCTTGTTTGTCCATGCCGTTGATAATGCCGCCCTGCTGCAAGTCCTGGCAGAGGAAGCCGAACGTCAGCAATGCGATGTCGACGTGTTGATCGAAGTCAACATCAGCGATGAAGAGGCCAAGACAGGCTTGCCAGCCAAAAAGCTCGGCGAGTTTTGGGATGATTCGCATGACCGTATCACCAAAGCGATGCATTCTGCCGCCACCGGCTCCGGCGGGGTCCGCATCCGAGGCCTGATGGCCATGGCGGGCTGGGGGACGGATGCTTTGGCGGCACAAACGCAGTTTCGACAACTTCGTGAGTTGCGTGACCGGCTCCAGTCAGAATGGGGGCTTACAATGCCCGAATTGTCGATGGGAATGAGCGGCGACTTCCCCGCTGCGATCGCCGAGGGTGCCACCATGGTCCGAATCGGATCGCGATTGTTTGCGGGCTTGCGTTCCGATTAGCCATCCTGCAAATAAGGTCAGTGTTTGCTGCACCAAGATGCTTCCGCAACACAAACGAAAGGAAATTCATGGCGAAGACGCGATTCTGTTTGATCGGTGGCTTCTTGGGCGCGGGAAAGACAACCCTCATCGGCCAGTTGGCCCGCCGATACCAGTCCCAAGGGAAAACCGTCGCCATCGTCACCAATGACCAGGCAGACGATTTGGTCGACACCATGAATCTGCGCTCGCAAGGTTTTGATGTCGGCGAGGTCTCCGGTGCATGCTTCTGTTGCAGCTTTGACAATTTGGTGGACACCGCACAGCAACTGATTGGGAAGGCCACCCCAGACGTGATCCTTGCGGAGCCTGTTGGTAGCTGCACGGACCTGGTTGCGACCGTTGTGTTGCCCATGCAACAGTTGCTTGGAGCGCAGTTTGAGCTCGCTTCCTTCGGTGTGCTCCTCAAGCCCTCTCACGGCCGGCGCATTTTGGGACAGACACGGACGGGTAACAGTGGCTTCTCGGCACAAGCGGAATACATCTTTCGCAAGCAGCTGGAAGAGGCCGACTATCTGATGCTGGGCCGGCAAGACCAAATGAATGAATCGGACCGAGAACATCTGACGGCCCTGTTGAATGCGGCTGCCCCCGGTGTTCCCGTCCTCGCGGTTTCCCCTGCCACGGGTTATGGCGTGGATGCCGTGCTCGAGCAATTGGAATCACGCAACCAAGCCGCACGCCGACTTCTGGAAATTGACTACGACATTTATGCGGTCGGTGAAGCTGAGCTTGGGTGGGTCAACCTATCGGCCCAGATGACGGTATCGGGTGCCCCCGTCGCCCTGGACGCGGTGTCCAAGTCATTGGTGCAAGCGATCGCAGACGCCTGCGTTGAGCACGGCGAGATCGCACACCTGAAAGCCTCGCTGTCATCGGGTGACACCCGCAGCGTCGCCAATGTGGTCAGCAATGACAGCCCCGTTGACCTCGGACTTTCCAGTGACCGAGAGGTCTCCGAGCCCATCGACGTGATCGTGAACGCGCGCGTGGCGATGGACCCGGATCTACTCCTGAGCATCGTGTCGACCGTCGGCGAGCAAGTGGCCGAGCAGTGGAACTGTGGCTGGGCGACTCAAACGTCGCATGCCCTGAGACCGGGGCGACCGACGCCGACACACCGGGTCGGCAGCCTTTGAACCGTGCCTTTCTAGTCGCGCCTCGGTCCGAAATCGTCCTCGCCAAGTCGGTTTCATGCCAATTCATTCGGATTGAGGTGGTTTGGCATGCCACGCGTTCGTCCCCAAAAACGGTAATATCCGGTTGAGCCCGACGATTGCGGCAAATAACTCATCCCACATGAATGCTGCCCACTGGGCGTGGAGGTCGCAGGCCTTAAACTGGATCACCTGACGGTGGGGGGCGCATCTGGCAGGTGCCCCGACGGACGAGTCGGTCTCGCATCGCTTCCTTCGACCAATCGACCCATATGGCGCTGATTTTCTTACGCTTCTTCTTCCTGCTTTGCGCGGGAGGTGTGTCCGCGATCATCGTCAACGGCATGTCCAGCGACACCGCCGTTTGGGTTCCCTGGGTGACGTTTGTCAGCATCATGGGCGTGGCGATTGCCGTTGTCATCACCGACATCTACGTGCCGCGAAAACGCATCGACACGATCACATCGATCTACTTTGGTGTGCTGATCGGGATGCTGTTGACCTACATCTTCTCTATCGCTGCGAAGCCGATGTTGGATACCAACAACGTCATTTTGGTGATCGGGCTTGTTCTTTGCTATGTCTGCACCTCCGTGCTGCTGCAGACCAAAGACGACTTTCGATTCCTGATCCCCTACGTGGAGTTTGTTCGCGAGGTAAAGGGGTTCAAGCCCTTGATCCTCGATACCAGCGTGGTCATCGACGGTCGGATCGCCGATCTGGTCGCGACGGGGGTGTTTGATAACCAACTGATCATGCCACGATTCGCGCTATCGGAACTGCAAGCCATCGCTGACAGCAGCGACAAGCTTCGACGCATGCGCGGGCGTCGAGGCTTAGACGTGCTGAATCGCTTGCGAGCCGATGAGAACGTGGACCTGCAAATCTTCGATCGTGAGTTGCCAGAGTTAGCCGGGCAGACGGTGGACTTGAAGCTGGTCTTGCTCGCCAAACATCTCGAGGGGAAAGTGGTGACGGGCGACTACAACCTGAACAAGGTTGCCAAGGTGCAGGGCGTCCCCGTCATCAATCTCAATGAGATCAGCAACTCGCTCCGCCCCGTCTTTTTGCCGGACGAAACCTTTCGGCTTCGCATCATCAAACCCGGTGAAGGTCCCGAACAAGGAATCGGCTACCTGGAAGATGGAACGATGGTGGTGGTCGAGGGCGGTCGCCATCGCATCGGACAGGAAATCGATGTTCGCGTCACCAGTCCCCTGCAAACGAATGCCGGCAAGATGATTTTCACCAAGGTTGAAAGCCGCTAACCTCCATTGATACCGAGTTCTCTGTGGGCCGCCCCGAGCCAACTCAATGACAGGTTAGGCCAGCCGCTCTCGACACTGCCACGCCCGATCGCACTGGAACTTATGGCGAAGAAGAAATCCACCAAAGACTTTGAATACGTCGAGCCCATCGGCGATCGCGTGCTGGTGCGCAAGGACGAACCGAAACGGGAGACTCGAGGGGGCATTGCCCTGCCGGATGCGGCTGAGATCCCAACGATCACGGGTCGCATCGTGACCATCAGCGCCGTGGTTGAAAATGACGATGAGCTTCCACTTCGGCAGTACGACAAAATCCTGTTTCACCCCAAGAATTCCATCCCCGTCGATTTGGAACACGACAACCAACTCTTCGTGATCCCCGTCGAAGACATTGTCGCCGTCTTCCGACGCCAACCACCCGAAGAGTCGTGATCAGACGCCGATCGGCATTGTTCCTCATCACGGCGGAGCGGATCGTTTGCAAGAGGATCAACCTCGCGCACACCACGGCCGTAAGTGCGGGTCAATACAACGATTTCGGCGACACATCCCGCATCTTTTCCGAGACTAGATCTGCGACGTCTCGTTTCATTTGATGCCGAAGCGACCAGCGTCGCAAAAAGCCTGCCTCGCGCAACTCTTTCGCGTACTTGTCCTCCACACTCTGACGTGCTTCTGATTTCACACTGCGGACTAGCTGGTCGCGACCATCAAAGAGGATGCCGGAATTCATCGGTGCTTCCGTGATTCTTGGAGGGTTGTTTGCCTTGAGAACCTGGAGGGTAGCACAGGCAAATCCCGGCTAACAGCCGTTTCTTGGACCGTTCAATCCGCGTGCTGTGGCGGTACAGGTGGTGAGGTGGGCCGCCGTCGGCAGGCACGATCGATTCCCAGAGGCCATACGAACCACTCGTTTCGTCCTTCACCGCAAGAAATCGATAATGGTCCCCGCCCGCATGAATGCGTTCTCCATCGTTGGGTCCACGCACAATCGGTCGGGTCGTCGATGCTAGGCCGCGATCTACTTCGGCAAGTCTTGCGGAGTCGCAGCCGCGCCGGCATCGAAGTCAACCATTCCGAACCAGTGGAGCAGCAAAGCGGTCGGAATATAGGTGAGGAACATGGTGGCATAGAGTCCCACCACGTGTAGGCCCCAAATGCCAAGCCCTCGGAAACCGCGGGTCGAAACAACGTGAACCAAGGAAGCCAAGGGCCATGAAAAGAAGAAGACCATCCGCAGAATAGGTAGGCACGCCTTGCCTTGGATTCTTCGGTCGATCACGAACCAGAGCGTCGCGCAGGTCCCGAATCCAATCCAGCTGAGCCAATACAACAACGCGTTGGATTCCGAAACGATTTGAGACGAGCCCCGGATTCCGGCCATCGTATAAAGTGCCAGCACGGCAAAGCGGCGTTGGGCCAGCCGTGACTGCGAAGTGTCACTGGTTTCCATCAGAACGATCTCCATGTGACGCGTCAGGAACCACCGTGCATGACCGATAGCACACCGGCGTCAACGAGCTCCCCTCGCGTTCGATAAACCGTGGCTACCGAGACATTCGGAAGTTCCGCGGCGCCTCGCAGATGATCGACGAGTCGATCCACGGTGAAAGGTGATGGAACGCGCGCAACCAGCTTCACCAGCGTTGCTCGTTGTCGCGTCATGCAATGGCCACAGCCATTTAACAACGTACTAGCCAAGACAAACACTTCCAAGCTGTCCATGGAAATAAGACGACGGCCACGCTGACAACGGCGTTGGCTCTGCTCCCCGTGTATCAGCCGTTGCGTGCAACAGCAATCGAGAACTCCGGGAAAACGACACAACTTAAACCGTGGCAAGTATCCGACGAGCGATTGCACGTGTTCATTGGACGTGAAGTGGTAGTGACGGGGAGCACAAGCAACACCACATCGTGGCCTTCAGTAACGAGCCGTCTGTGCCGCATTTGACATTGGCCCGAGAACCGATAGCCCACAGGCCGTGGTTCTCGAGGATGGAAACGCGTCAGTTCACATGCGAGGCCAGTGACTGTCAATGTCTTCCACCCTCGAGAATGCAAAACAGAGTTGAGGAAAAGGACGATCATGAAGGCGGTGATTGTTGGTGGCGTGACTTTGGATCACCACGTTTACGAGGTTGAGCCACTTAGTCTCCCAGCCAAAAGCAAACGCGGCTTTCATGCTGTACGAGAGCTGGGCGGCGCCCATTTGATCAAGTGCCTTCTGGAACGGCTCCAGGACCCGAACGCGACTGACGCGTCCACGAACGAAGAAGCTGCTCCCGATCCGCAACCATCTGATGAATTGCAGATCGAGTTTGGGCTCGCGACTCCTGACCTCCTCTCGCTGCCGACCAACCACCACGGGCTCGCCGTCTTTCGACCCTATGACGCGGTTCCAAAGGAGCGGCACGTGAAGGTATGGCGCGTCAGCAAGTTACTCGGGTTCGGTGGCCAAGTACCGCGACAAGTTGATCACGGTTGTTTCGGCGAATGATCTCCGCACGGGGAGCTTTGGAATCAGCCAGGGCTTGTCGTGGGAACGGACGGTCGAAGACACCGTTGCCGCGCTCAATGCTGAACCCTACGTCAGCCAGCTTGCCGGCTGCGGTCATTTCTTAGTGACGTTTTCCTCGGATGGAGTCCTGTGGGTACGCAAATCTAGCAGAGAGCAGGTAGCCAGGGAGGCGAGACCATTCTTTTATCCTTCCAGTTTTGAAGGCCAGTCTGCGGAACAGTGCGACGGCAGCATGTTCGGCTACCTGTCTTGTATGGTCACCGCCGTCGCCAGCGAGTCGGCTTCAACCATCCAAAAGTGGCCACGAAGCGACAGTGAGCTCGTCCATTCCATTGACTTCAGCGATGCAATCGCATCGGGGTTAGCCGCAATGCGTGACCTGTACGCAAATGGCCATGGCCAAGTCGATTCAGAACTTCCACTTGGCTTTCCAGTGGATCGGCTCGCGCACGTCATCACCAAAACACGCGTGAAGCTGGTAACACCCCGCAAAGACAACACGCCAGACCAGCTTTCGCGTTGTTGGGTTCCATGGGAAGAACTTTCCCAAAGCAAGACGCCTTCATCAGATTGGTCCATTGCTGTGCACTCCCAACATGTGACTGGACAATCGGGGCGAAAGCCGATCCCCATGAGTGGGTTGGCGCAACTAGTCGTGTTCAGAGGTAAACGGGCAATCAGGCACCTGCCAAACGCCACCTTTGGCGACCTGTTTACGATCGATCGCAACGAGATTGAAACGTTGCGAACGCTAAGAAAGCTTATGAAGAGCTACCGAGACAACGGAGGCAGCGACAAACCGCTATCCTTCGGCGTATTCGCCCCTCCGGTGCCGGCAAGTCGTTCGGCGTGAAGCAGATTTCCGAAGAGCTGTTTGGGAAAGACGCCTGGCTGGAATTCAACCTCTCTCAGTTCAGTCAGAACGACCTGATTGGGGCTCTTCACCAGGTGCGGGACAAAGTCCTGGAGGTGGGCATCCCCGTTGTCTCTTGGGACGAGTTCGACTCCAAGAACTATCATTGGCTGCAGTACTTGCTAGCCCCGATGCAAGACGGTCGGTTCCAGGAAGGCCAACTCAGTCACCGATTGGGAAGCTGTGTGTTCATCTTTGCAGGCGGAACGGCACCGACCTATGATCTGTTCGGTCCCCAAAGCAATAGCGAGGACTGGAACGACTTCAAACTGAGTAAGGGACCTGACTTCACCAGTCGCTTGGACGGCTATCTCAATGTGCTGGGCCCCAACACACGCCTCCTTCCCGATGGTGGTGATGATCCCTTGGACACATCTGCCCCCATTCGCCGTGCACTGCTCCTACGTCAGTTCTTATGCGGTTCGTCAGAGGATCGTCTGGGAATCGATTACGGGCTTCTGCGGATGCTGCTGACGGTCCCACGGCTTACAAACGGTGCTCGATCGCTGCAAAAACTCGCTCAAAGCCTGAAACCAGCCTTGTCAGCCCTTCCGATCTCTGTGCCCCATCACAGCTCGCGATGTTTGTTGATTTTGCCGGCGCAGTGCCTGAGGCAACTAGCCCGGAGGAGATTCACCGCGCGTTCATCGCAGGGTGTCGTGGCCAGGAAGATCTTCGGGTTCCCGAGACCGTCGACGTCGCAAGCAGGTCAACACGATCCTTTCGGTCCGGAGCATCGGCCAATGGGCAGCTTCAATCCAATCCTTGCCAGACAATCATCTTGGAAGCTAATGTAAGATCATCCGTGCCGCGAGTGGCGTGAAGGCGATTGAAAATTTGCGGTCGCTATTACCATTGCTCATTGCCGACGCTCAAAGAGCTCCTGACCTCGCTTTTGTCAAAGGAAACCCAGCCAGCCAAGGTCATGTCTATATTCCTGGCTCAGATCCAGTTGTACCCGGACAAATACGTCAACGGCGTGAAGCTACCTAGCCTGGAAAGTCGGGCCGAGAAAATATTCGATCAGATAGAGAAGGAATTCTTTGCTGCATTACCCAGCGGATGCACACTGCAGCGGAACGCTTGCGTCCACGGCATTGCCAAGCTGCTGAAGGGGGGGTTGCAGCGGATCAAATCATCGCGTCCTTCATGGAGTGCATTGCCAGTTCGCCTTCAGAATATTTGAATCTTCCAATTCGAGAACCGATCAGTCCGTCGCGTTATGCGAGCAGCGCTCCCGTGCAGATGCAGCGTTCCGAGCTACGGCGTTAAAATGGTACGGCACGCGGATTCCGTTCGATGTGTTGAATGCAGAGTTGTGTCATTCTGGTCTTCAGAGGACTGCAGCGACGCGCAAGGCGAACCGCGGTCTTCTTAGGTGAACTGGCTCGCCGTCTTTTCCCGAGGTGAAAGTCGACCGCGAAACGTCCAATGCTTGCGTAAACTGCTGTTGGGAGCTTAATAGATCGAGCTTTAATAGCGATACGGATGCACTCGCAATCAGCTTTGCAGCAATGAGGTCGTGGTAGCCGTCGGACTCGGAACTTAGCGAGATCTTTTCAAGACCTTGTTCTGCGTCGTGAATGTCAAGCTGAAGACTTGCGCACAACACCAGCCCTAGACCTCAATCAAGCGAAGCTTGATTGAGCTTTGGTCTTCGATCTCGCGTTTGATCGGCGCGGACCGGTGGCCCGGCATATCGGATTTTCGAATGAAGGATTGGGCATTGGTTCTGTCTCAAGTGGTTAGGTGGTCCACGGCGGTACTGATGCGTCCAGACTTCAGCTTCATCGATCCCCCAAGCGTCAACAGCGAAGAGGAAGGCTCTTGTGATCGTGGAGCGTGAAGAGCAGTTCAACGCTCGGACGATACGTCAGAAGACGGAAAACCCGACTGCGAGCGCGGCGGATCACCTGAGCCGGAATGAGCATCAAGGAATGAAGATACGTTCCGAATTCCATCTTGATCACGCGATCGCGAACACCTCGACGCACACGACGCTGGCCCACGTCATCCTTCACCTGAACCAGCATGCCGCTCCACACTTTGAACGTCCAAGCCACAGAGGCGAACAGCCTGTACGCACCGAAGCTCGCCACCTTG
>JBCCYK010000023.1:0-39978 GCA_039189905.1 Planctomycetota bacterium | reverse complement strand
GAAAAATAGACTTCTTGCTGATCGCCACTAGAGAAACGCAGCCAAGCCAAGATCACCCTCCCGCGGCGTGTCGCGGGAGGGTCGGCCCGCGTCAGCGTGGCCGGGGAGGGCATGTCGCATGAAAACAATCGCGTTCACAAGACATCAAACCGAACCCTCCCCGAAATCTCGCTTGAGGCTCGATTTCGACCCTCCCTTCGCTGCGCGTGGGCGGGTGAAATGGGTGGCGATCAGCGAGAAGTGTCGCAAAAAAAAGAAGCGTGCTCGTGTAAGAAACCGCACGGACAAGCAGGACTGTCTGTGGAGGGTTGGGATTCACGCGGTCTTCCGACCGTCTGAAGCGGCAGGCACGCCTGACACAGCGCATGAAGGCAGTGGCCCCATCCAAGAACGAATCACCCCCGAACCACGTGAATGGGTGCCGCCCACGGGGCATCCACTTCAACGCCTTATCACCACTCCGGGAGCGAACCGTCATGCGCAAATCCAAAAACCGTCGCCGTTCCGAACGTTCACGTCGAAGCAAGCGTTTGCGAAGAAATCTGATCATTCAGAACATGGAATCCCGTCGGCTGCTGGCCGGCGACGGTTTGGAGGGCCCCATCGCCGACCCCGGGGATCTTGCGGGCGAGTTTGCAGCACTGCGTGAATCGCACAATCACTCCCGACCGACCGATGTCAACGACGACTTGGCAACCAGCGCCTTGGACGCCCTTCTGGTCATCAATTATCTCAATGCGAATGAGATCGATTTTGTTCTGGATGGTTCGAATGAACGCGTTCGCTTTCTGGATGTCAACAATGACGGATTGGTCACACCCCTGGATGCCTTGCGCGTCATCAATTTCCTGATCTCCAACGATCACGACAGCGTAGATGACGATCCCAGCGAGGGTCCAGATTTGGATTCAGAAGACGAGCTGGAGGACATGGATGACGAACGAGAATTCGATGAAGACGCTTTGGATGAGGACGACGACGGGGACGAGGATGACGCGTTCCTAGACGACGAGCTGGAGGAAGAACCGGAAGATGTCGGGGACACCGATGAACTGGATGACGACCGCGACTGCTTGGAAGATCATGACGACGCAGACGATCCAGATGACATGGACGAGCCCGAGGAGGTTGACGATCCCGAGGACGAAGAAGAGCCAGAGGAGATGGATGACTCGGAAGACATGGACGACACAGAGGAGACGGACGACAGCTCGGACACGGACTCAGGATCGGATACCAACACAAACCCGTTCAATCTGCAGATCGACGCCGGCCAGACCGGCACGACCGAAGGGTTTGAGGTTCGTACGAACGGCATCTTCGCCGTCTGGTGGGATCCCACAGCAGGCCCGATCGATCCAGGTGCGGACGCTGTGTTTGCGCTTCTGGAAGAAGTCCGCGAAGACGCCATGAACAATCTCGGCTTCAGCGATCCGCCCAATCCCGAGGCGGGCTACTTCTTCAATGTCTTCGTTCATCGCGGCGAAGACGATCGATTTCCCAACTTTTTTGGCAACGGAGTCGGCTTTGAGGCGCCGAACGATTTGCCGGATTTAGCGATTCCCGAAGGGCTGCATGATGATCGGTCCAACATGTTGCACGAGGCGTATCACATTTTCCAAACGTCATCGAGCTACGAAGTGGTTGATACCAACCCGGATGCCGTGTGGATCATTGAAGGCTCGGCCGAGTGGTATCAAGCCTCGCGAAACCCGGATGACCCCAGAGCCTTCATTGTCGCCGGATCGCCCTATGCCCTTCCGCACCTGCCGTGGTGGTACACGCCGGGGCAAGAACCCGAAGGCGTTGTGGACGACAACGGTTGGCTGTACGGCGTACGGGAATACGCGATGAGCAGTTTCCTGTATTACCTCACCAACATCGAGTCGGTCGATCCATCCGTTATCGCGGGTGTGTACACCACCAATTCCGATTTGACCGCCCAGGAGTACATCTTCAATGAAGTGGGTGGCGACAATCTCCGCGAGATGTTTGCGGACTGGGCCGTGAGAAATGCGGCTGGCTTGGATTTCTTGACGGAAGAGCAAGTCGACGTGGCCTTGAATGAGTTGGCTGCCGAGGCAACGCCCGACGAAATCAAGAATAATGTCCTGGAGCTAACGGACGGGGAGGCGAATGGGAGTTTCCGTCCAGAATCGACGCTGACCCCGGGAGGCTGGGCCTACAACTCCATCAAGATCAACAACTCGCAGGACACGACCTACACGATCGACGTGCTTGGCGACGCGACCGGATCCCAAGGCGCGGCGTCACACTTTGAAGCGCGTGTTGCCGTCGTCAATGGTGGTGCGACCACTTATTACGACATCCCCATGGGCGACAACCTGTCCGGCCAGTTCGTCCTGAACGCGACGCCCACGGACAGCGAAGTCTATGTGGTCATCGCGTCTGTGCCCGATCAGCTTGGCGGAAATCAAACGTATGGCTATCAGGTCGACATCAGCACCGGTCCAGCGTGAGGCCGCGCTGACCAACAACGCCCCCAACCCGAAAGCGGACTCCAGCGATGATCGCTCGATCTTCTGGGTGGGGCATTCGGATCGCCACCACTGAGAGGTAGCCGAACCAAGCTCACCCTCCCGCGGCTTGCCGTGGGTGGGTCGGCCCGCGTCAGCGAGGCCGGGGAGGGCAAGTCGCAAGAAAACAATTGCGTTGACCAGACATCGTACCCACTCCCCTCCCCGAAATCTCGCTTGTGGCTCGATTTCGACCCTCCCTTCGCTGCGCGTGGGCGGGTGAATTGGGTGACGATCGGCGAGAAGTCTCCGTTTGCTCAAGAAACGGCGGCGGATTCTTCTCGCCGCTGCAACTGGAGAAATGGGAACCAAGGCAATCGCCACCGGTCGCTTGATCCAACTCATTCACAGGTCGCCTTCACATGTCATCCAGCCTTCTTCGATTTGCTCGGATACCGTTTCCGCTCTCCTGGGTGGCTGGCTGGCTGCTTCTCGTCGGTGCGGGGCCCGCAAGATCGGAGGGAGAGCGGGCGACGAAAGCCATGTTTGAGTCAGTCGAGTTGAATCACCTTTCGCTGAATCTGGAAAAGTCAGATCATTGAATCTGGAGAAGTCAGAGCGAGCCGAGATCTTCTATCGAACGGTTTTTGGGATGACGCCCGTTGATCACGGACGCCGCGGGAACGACCGATTCCTCCATTTTCAGGAAGGTTTCTTGAACATGCGGCCATCCAACGAATCCAGTATCAATCACTTTTGTTTCGCCGTGGAAGACTTCGACGCCGAGGGAGCACGCGAGGCTCTTTCAGGACACGTCCCAGGCGAGATCACGTCGTCCCAACACGAGATGCACTAGGCGGAACGCTGGAAGTCTCACCTCCGAAACGCGATGCCCGGCGAGATCAGCTTGAGATGTTGATCGCATCGGCGCCCGACGGTGACGAAGACGCTCTTGGAGAACTCTTGACGGTGTATCGGACTTACCTGGTATTCCTGGCACGCGATGGCATCCACAAGCACATGCAGGCCAAGGTCGACCCGTCAGATATGGTGCAAGAGGTTTGCCTCGTGGCCCACAAGGGGATTCGCGGTCTGCAGGCGGATAACCTGGAAACCTTCACGGCGTGGCTGCGTGGTATTCTCGTGAACACCTTGGCTGGCCAAGCGAGACACTATCTCGGTACCCAGAAACGCGATGTTCGTTTGGAAAGGGATATCCAACAGAGCGTTGCCAGTGCTTCGGGATTTCTTGACGGACGCCACATCGAAGCGGATTTGACATCACCGAGTGAGAAGCTCGCGCGGAATGAAGCATTCTTGCAATTGGCCACTGCCCTCGAAACACTTTCGGAGGACCACCGCCGCGTGGTTGTGCTGCGGCACATGGACGGATTGTCATTTGCGGACGTGGCCCAAACCATGGGACGAACGTTCAACAGTGTTGAAAAGCTCTGGGTACGCGCATTGGTCAAGCTGAAACAAGTCATGGGGGATCGATGAGTATCACAGATGACGCCGAGGCGAACGAAGTGGATGACCGTGTTTTGGATGCGGTCAAGCAGTTCATGAGCTCTTTGGATGGGGGCCAGTCGCCATCGGTTCAAAACACGCTTCGGGAACACGCTGACATCGCCGATGAACTGCAGCCTGCGCTCGAGGGTTTGTTGCTGGTTCATGGCGCCAGCAAGGAACCGAGGCCTTCTGCCGCGAATGAATGCACCCAATCCCTCAACGACACCTTGGGTGGGCAGCCGATTGGCGATTTTCGGATCATTCGTGAAATCGGACGTGGCGGCATGGGCGTCGTCTATGAAGCGACTCAGATCTCGCTCAACCGGCGCGTCGCCTTGAAAGTGCTTCCGATGGCAAGTGGCTTGGATGAAGTCCGCCTACAACGTTTTCGCAACGAAGCGAACGCCGCGGCAACGCTGCATCACACGAACATTGTTCCGGTGCACGCGGTTGGGAGTGACCGGGGAGTTCACTTCTATGCGATGCAGTTGATCGACGGGATCACGCTGTCCAATCTGCTCAAGGACTTGCGCGCCGAGGAGAAAAAAGAGGCTGCTTTTGCCGACACCATGGATGCGGCTGCCCAGCCAACGGACTTGCAAGGGTCGGCCCCCGAAGCCCAAGTCAACGTTTCGCGAGCGAAGGCAAATTCGCTGAAAGCAGAATGTTCCACCGCATCGCGGTACACAACTCAGTACAACACGTACGCGGAACGCAGGAGTTACTATCGCAACGTGGTTCGCATGATTCATCAGGCGGCGTTGGCGATCGAACACGCGCATCGTTATGGCATCGTCCATCGCGATATCAAACCTGCGAACTTGTTGTTGGAACCTTCGGGCAAGGTTTGGGTCGCTGACTTCGGTTTGGCTCAAGTGCAGGCCGAGCAGTCAAACCTGACACAAACGGGCGACCCGATGGGCACGCTACGTTACACGAGTCCGGAACAGGCGACGGGTCGACGTGGCGAGCTCGATCATCGCACCGACTTCTACGCACTGGGTGCAACGCGTTACGAGCTTCTCACGTTGAAGCCGATTGTGGAGGAGGGCACTTTTCATCAGATTCTCACGGTTTTGACTGAAACCCAACGACAGAAGTGGACGTCTCTGGTGGGGGAACCAGCACCGTGGTGAAGGATCTGTCAGGCTCACGATGGAACCAAGCTAAGCGGTTCGGGTTGAAGCTTCGATGGCAATGGCGGAGCCTGGAACGACGCTTCAACGCATGGATCGAATCGAAGCCGCGTCTTCAGGCGGCTACATTGTCGACATGGAAGTTTCTGGCATCGCCGCTGTTTCGAAGGGGAGCGTTTGCAACCGTTGCCGTGACTCTGGTTGTGGCGGTTTCTGGGTACGCCTATTCGTTGAGAGTGCCCGGCAATAGCCACCGAGGATCGGATCAGCCCCTCGAAATCCCTCCGCTTGATGAGGGGACCGTGATCGAGGGCACACGCCAGTTCCGCCTGGTCGTCGATGAGTCGCAGAAACAGCTCTTGCCCGGAATGGCGACGAACACCGCGGGGATCAGTGGACCTTATTTGGGCCCGACGCTGCGTATGAAACGCGGGGATGACGTCTCCATCCTGGTCGAAAACAACCTTGCCGAGATGACGACCATGCATTGGCACGGCATGCACGTTCCGGCCAAGATGGACGGAACACCGCATCAAGAGATTCAACCGGGCGAAACGTGGACCGCGACCTTTCCCGTCGAGCAACAAGCGGCGACGCTCTGGTACCATCCTCACCCGCATGGCAACACGGGCGATCAGGTCTATCAGGGGCTCGCCGGCATGATCTGGATCGATGATCAGAACAGCCAGGCCTTGCAGATGCCTCAAACCTATGGTGTCGATGATTTCCCCTTGGTGATTCAGGATCGCAACTTCAACCGAAGTAATCAGTTTCGATTGCCCGGGGGCATTGGCTTAGGAACGACGATTCTCGTCAACGGGACGATCAACCCTTCGTTGGAAGTCGAATCGCGTCAAACGCGGTTTCGGTTGCTCAACGGATCCAATGGTCGCACCTACCACATCGGGTTCGATGATGAGCGCGAGTTCTTGCAGGTTGGGACGGATGGGGGGCTGCTGGAAACACCCTTGCGAACCCAACGCATCATCCTGGCGCCGGGCGAACGAGCGGAATTGATCGTGGACTTCTCAGATGGAAAGGAGGTCATGCTGAAGTCATTCCCGGAAGCAGGTTTGCTTGAAACCGCGGAGATGATTCTGTGGGGTCAGGGCTCAGGGAACTTTGATCTGGTTCGATTGCAACCGACAAAGACACCAAGTCGGATCTTACCGCATGTGACCGTCGAGACCCCACTTTGCACGATCGATCGCTATCAGGAAGCCGACGCAAAGGTAACTCGGCACATTCGCTTTGGGGGGCGTGAACGCGGCGACCGAGATCCCATTAGTAATGGCGGTGGCCGCCCGTTCGAAGACGCTCGTCAGCGTGGGGGTGGCGGTCGCGGCGGTTTCGCCATCAATGGACAATCGATGGACATGCATCGCATTGACGAGCGTGTGCGACTGGGCGATACCGAGATCTGGGAACTCACCAACGGAACTGGGCAAGCGCATCCGTTCCACATTCACCTCGTGCAGTTCCAAATCCTGGATCGCGACGGTCGGCCACCGAGCGGAGCCGACCGAGGCTGGAAGGACACGATCTTGGTGCATCCCGGTGACCGGATTCGCACGATCATGAAGTTCGATCGCTACTCCGATGCGCGGACGCCGTACATGTATCACTGCCACATCATGGCGCACGAAGACAACGGCATGATGGGGCAGTTCTTAGTCGTGGAAGAGCCCGATCAGTTAGCGTTGCTGGCTGGAGAACCGACGGTTCTGATCTTTGTTTATGGGCTCGATTGCGAACACTGTTTTGAGCAAGTGACGTTGTTTGACGAACACCTCGGTGCGGCTGGCATCAACTTGGTTGTGATCACACCGGAATCGGAACCGAACGCGGAACGCGAAAAATCCGTTGCGTGCCCGATTGTTTCGGATCCGGAAAACCGCTGGGCGGGTTGGTTCAAGATGCTTCATGACGGTCCCGCTCATGGGACCCTCCTGATCGATGCCGACGAAAACGTGGTCTGGGGTGACACTCAAGACACGCCCTACATGGACGTGGATGCCGTGATTGAACGGTACAGGGAACTCGTCAGCGCGGAAGCGGGCTAGCTCGGAGCTTGCGTCCAAACCCATCGATTCTGAAGCCGTGTTTCAGAAAACACCGGGGTTCCTTGATCGCGCTGCAATGACAATGTCCCTATCAGCCGAATCGCGTTAGCGACCGGCTATCACGCGACTTCCAGTGTGGTTGCAGAACCGTGAGCAACCCCCTCGACGACAGAATACTTGTGTTCCAACGTTGTTGCGGTCGCGTCGTGCGTCGAATCTAGCGGTGCTTTGGACCGGCTCGATCCTCCTTGCGACTAGGACGGTGAATGTTCTGATGCAGACGCCCGGGTGTGTAGACGGCGGGCGTGTCGATGCGGAGAGAAAACTGGTTTCAGGACATCGAAACTTTGTGCCGAATCTGGTCAAACTCTACAGCTGGGCGATCGGGTCTGGCCACCTGCAAAGTAGTGAGACAGGGCACCCGCGACTTCGACCTGGGCTTCCGTCGGGACGCCCTCTTCATTTTACCAGGCACTGGCAGTCAAGCCAACTTTCCGAGGAGAAGGAGTGAGGTGACATGAGGACAAGGCTTTTTGTGTCTCCCCGCTTGAAATTGCGTAGTCCTTGGAGAGACAATCCTCGCGTGGGGTTTCTAGCATCGTGGGTCCAAGCAGGCGGGTGTTGCTGTGTATCGAGTGAAAGTGAGGTTTGCCGTTTGTCTCTTTTTGATTTGGGGCTCTACATCCGGTCGATCTGTCTCGGGATCGACCTTAAGCACTGAGTTCTATGTGACCGGGAACTATGAATCCGGACCAACGCAGACTTATGTCGTGGATATGGATGACTTCACCGTGGATCGACAGTGGGCTTGGCAGAATAGCCAGGAAGCCGCGATCGCCGTTTTAGATACGGTCAAGCAGCACGGGGTGTTCCACCCTGATCTCGGCACAGAGTACACGCTCGCGGGGCAACCAACCGGCACGACGTATCCTGGACACGGCCTCACAGGAGGCCAGTTCGGACGAAGGTTTTACGATGCGACGACAGATGGCAACCACATTTATGCCTGGGACTACGAATTTGGCTCGGCGTTCCGCTTTGATCTCAATTGGTCGAACCCTGTGGAGCTGTTTAATGTGCCAGGGCAAGCCGACTTCATGGGAATCACCTACGACCCAACGAATGATTCACTCTGGGTATCGGGTTGGGATCTGCAGACCATACGGAACTACACGCTGGGTGGTGTCTTGCTTTCATCTTTTGATCCCGGTTCGATGCTGAATTCGGCGCTTGCATTGAATCCGTTGGACGGCACCCTCTGGTTCAGCGCGTTCGGGACAAGTCAGTTTCAGAACTTCTCAAAATCGGGGACGTTTCTCGGCAGCGAAGCTGCACCCGCCGACTTATTTGGTGGCGAAATCGTGGCGGTTCCAGAACCTCGACCCCTTCTTTCGCTACTCGTGATCCTTTTTAGCACGGTCATACTGTTTAGAGTCTCCAAGCCAATGGGTTTGCGACCGAACTCGATCTGAATCGCGTTTGGCGGTCAACGACTTGCGATGTTACTGGCCCTCGCGCGAGATCCCTCTCATTTATTCCCGCTACGTGTGGCCGGGGGAGGAACTGGTGTAGGACAGTTATTGGTCGCCCGTGGATTAGCTGTGGGACTCCGCCTCGTTGTACCGAGTGAAAGAGAGCAAACGCGTGTGGCGTGGTCGATGGTTGGTTATGTTTGCCGCGATTCTGTGGAGCACCAGCGGTTTCTTCGCCAAGGCACCCTGGTTTGACGGTTGGCCAGCGGAGTCGCGCGGCGTCTTGCTTGCCTTCTTTCGCAGCTTGTTTGCACTTGGCTTGCTGGTGCCATTCGTTCGGCAGCCAGTGTTTCGATGGCCCATGATTCCCATGTGCGTTTGCTTTGCCGGCATGGTCTGGACGTTTATGTCAGGGATGGTGCACGGTCCAGCAGCCAATGCCATTTGGCTTCAGTATTTGTGCCCGGTGTGGGTGATGCTGGGGGGGCGTTTGCTGTTGCAAGAAACGATTAGGCCCGCGGACACGCGCATGTTTGTTATCTGCGTTTCCGGTGTGAGCTTTATCTTGATCATGGAGCTAAGTCGTGGCGGGACGCCCTACGCCACCTTCTTGGGCACTTCGAGTGGTGTGATGATGGCGGTCGTGATCCTATGCATGCGCACCATGCGCGACGTTAATGCGGCGGTTCTGATCACACTCAATCACGCTGCCACATGTGCCTTGCTGTTCCCATGGGTGTGGTCTTCGTATCAGCCGATCGACACACGTGCGTATGTGGCCTTGGGCTTCTTTGGCCTCTTTCAAATGTCATTTCCGTACCTGCTGTTCGCACGAGGCTTACGGACGATCACCAGCGTGGAAGCATCGGTTCTGACCTTGATCGAACCGGTCCTTGTCCCGCTTTGGGTGTACTTGGCTTGGAGTCAACACGATGGGTATCGGGCATCACCGTGGTGGACCTGGGTGGGTGCGGCCGTGATTGCAACCGGTTTGGTTCAACGTTACGCGTTCGCGGTTCGGCGGCAGCGTCGTGGTACTAGCCCGGACGTTGCATCAGCCGCAGAGCGTTAGCTCACGGTTCTACGAACAAACTGGAATGCGCTTGGTAACCGGTCGCTAACGCGATTCGGCTGATAGGCAAACTGTCATTGCAATGCGATGTAGAGCATTGAAAACTCGTGGCTGATTTATCGCATCACGCCATCAACGTGGTAGGGTTCTCGAGCTGCCACGTCCCCTTGAGGTGTCCATGCAAGATAGAGCTCGTGCGTTGCGTCTCCAATGGCGGCGACCCCGTCAACTGGAACCAAGCAATCTTGCATAAATCAGAACACCGCGTCCGGTCGGCGCTGCATAGAAACGCTTGGCATAGAAGGCGTTCTCTTCCTGCATCTCAAAGCTCAGGCCTTCCGTACTCATCCTCTCCATCACGGAATCGGGAAGATCGGGGATTCTCGAACCGCGACTGGCTATCTGAACGCCGTGTTCGGGATCCGATGTGACCCACAGTTGACCGCTCCCATCGCCAACGTAGATCTCGTGGTTCGGCGCGATCCGATTTCCCATCACACGTGTGACTCGTTTTGTGATGTCGGTTTCGATCACCGTCATTCCAAACCAGTGGCCATCGATGTCCGAAAAGACTGGCGTGGCGACACTGAGACGATCGATCGAGTAGGGTTTCTCGAGATGACGCGTTCTCGGGCTATCGCAGAGATTGACGTCACCCGGTTCAAGCAACTCCAGCCCCTTCAGCAATTCATCGGCCTCGAACGTCTGCCCCGCGCTGGCGGGCAGGACACGAAGCAAGGTGGGTTCAAAGGCATTGCGCTCCACCCGGACCAGATCGACCGTACGCTCCCCTTGCTTTGCCTCGAACGCTAAGGCGAGATAGTCCGTTTCCGAGCGAAGCATGCTTTCGTAAATGGAACCCAGACGTTCCTGCCAAACGTCGAGGGAATCGCCCTCGACGCCCTGCTGCGCGCGGATGATGCCTTGAATAGGTGGCAACGATGCAAGGAAACGAACGTCTTTCGACAGGTCGACTGCGATGTTACGAAACTGCGCTTCCACTTCCACGGCATCCCCGAGCATCTCATTGAATCGCGTGCGGGTGGCGACTTCGGCCTGGTGACGCGCGGACATCCCCAGCGTGGTCAAGGCGACTAAAGCAACCATCGCGGCAGCAATCAGCGATTGCGAGACGGCGCGATGTTGCGTCAGCCAACGATTGACGCGCTGGCGGGGCGTTTCTTTGCGAGCGGTCACGGGTTCACCTGCCATCCAACGCTGGACGTCTTCGGCAACCTCGGTTGCCTGTTGGTAGCGACCATAGCGACGCCGCGACATGGCTTTTTGACAGATGGCTTGGAGGGCGGGATCGGCCTTGGGGTTGATTTCTTGAGCGGACGGGATCGTGCCTGCGGCGATCACGCTGATCATGCCACGCTTGCCCGCACCGGAATCCACGGCTTCCCTTTGGGTCCGCTCATGCGGCGCGCATCCCGTGATGACCGAAAACAGCATCGCACCGAGTCCAAAGATGTCCGTTCTCTGGTCCAGCTCATCCAGTCGCCCGGCTGCCTGTTCCGGTGCCATGTAAAGAGGTGTGCCAAGCACCTGCCCATCCAGCGTCTGGTCACCGCCTTCGCTGACGCTCGACTCCATCATGCTTTCGACCGACGTTTCATCGACCACTTTGGCGAGACCCCAGTCAATCACAATGACTTGGCCAAAACTGTCGATGACCACATTCTCAGGCTTCAGATCTCGGTGGATCACTTGGCGCGAATGCGCGTGCCCCATGGCATGGCAAACGTTGACGAACGCGGTTAGGAGCATTCGCAAGAGCATCGGATCGTCATCGTCCGCTTGTCGACGCTCGTGGTATTCATTGATGGAATCTTGAAGCGTGGAACGCCCTAGGAAGCGCATCGTGTAGAACATGCGACCGCTGGCGGCGTCTTTTCCCAGTTGATGGATGGGCACGATGCTAGGGTGGTCCAGGCGTCCCGTGATTTCGGCCTCGCGTTTGAAGCGTTCGATAACCGCTTTGCTCGCCGATCCGTGGCTGATTTCTTTCAGGGCAACGTGGCGATTCAGATTCACATCCCGCGCCAGCCACACACGACCCAGTCCTCCCTGACCGATCTTTCGAATCAGTTCGAACCGCCCTTCCATCACGCGGTTGTCGTCGCCAGCATCACTGGCAGCGACGGTCACACCGAGCAGTTTGGCGACGCGACCCGATCCGTCCAGGCGCTCGAGCGTCGCGAGCAGCATGCCGCTACCCGCGGCGGGTGCCTCGGAACCTTCCGCGATACTGTGCCGCAGCTTCTCCACTTGAACGTGTGCCGCGGCGCTGAGCTTCTTGAGCTGATCGTCCGTCAGGAGTTGCTTTGACTCAAGATGTTGAGCGAGCGGGATGCTTCCGTGCACCGACCAGTCTGAGATCGCGGCGGCAATCTGACGGTCATTGACGTAGCCTGATTTGAGCAGCTCCGCCGCCAGGGCGATGTCTTCTTCCTGACGCGATAGCGATGCATCCGGTTCGACGAACTGGGTGGCCGCAAAGGGATCACCCACGTCGCCGGATCGTGTCTCTCTCTTCTCCATCATGTCAGATTCATTCATGTCGATTGCGGGGATGGCTCCCTCCAATTGTATTTGCCGGGTATGACGGTTGTTCCAATCGCGCGATTCCGGTCCCCCATGAGGAGCCGAAGCACTCGCTGACTGTGCAGCTCAGGAACTTGGAGCACCTGCCGACGGCCTTTTTGTCTGTCCGAGCCTGATTCTTGAATCTGAGGATATGGTGATGTCGAAATCTCGCACTTATGATGTGCGGTGTGAATTGCGACGGAGCCGAGGAGTCGGCAGGCGGACCGTCACCCACTTCTCATCTCAAAATCCGTCCGTCTCTTCCGATTGCCCTCGGGCAATCCCGCGCGTACATGATCTCCTATAATCAGAAAAACATCGTTGTTATCGGCAACGGGATGGTCGGCTTGCGGTTCTGCGAGCGCATCGTTGCCTTGGATGAAACCAAGCACTACCGCTTGGTCACATTCTGTGAAGAACCTCGAACGGCCTACGACCGCGTTGGCTTGACAAAGTTTTTCGATCATCGCGATGCCAATCAGTTGATGATGACGGACGCGGATTGGTATGAGAAAGCGGGTGTTGAGATCCACGTTGGCGACAAAGCGGTGGAGATCGACCGTGAAAATCAAATCGTACGTTCGGCGGGCGGGGTCGAAGTGGCCTACGACAAGGTGATCCTTGCCACAGGATCCTATCCCTTTGTCCCGCCGATTCCGGGCGTCGATAAGAAAGGCGTCTTTGTTTATCGCACGATCGAGGATCTGGAAGAGATCATTGCTTATTCGAAGCAGGCGAAAAGCTGCGCAGTGATCGGCGGTGGGTTGTTGGGACTGGAAGCCGCCAAGGCCGCTTTCGATCTTGAATTGGAGACGCATGTCATTGAGTTCGCGCCACGGCTGATGCCTCGACAGGTGGATGATGCCGGTTCAGGCATCCTGGTGAAAAAAATCGAAGAACTCGGCGTCACGGTTCACCTGAACAAGGCAACGAAAGAAGTCCACGGGAATGGTGCCGTCGAACGCATGGAGTTCACCGATGGGGAGTCGCTCGACGTCGACATGATCATTGTTTCCGCGGGCATCCGCCCCCGTGACGAGTTGGCCCGTGAAGCTGGCTTGGATTTGGGCGAACGCGGTGGGATTCTGGTGAACGACCGTTTGCAAACGAGTGACCCAGACATCTATGCGATTGGCGAGTGTGCGCTACACGAAGGGATGATTTACGGCTTGATCGCGCCCGGTTGGGATATGGCGGAGATCGCAGCCGAGAATCTGTTCGACGGCGAACGTCAATTCCTTGGCAGCGACATGTCGACCAAGCTGAAGCTGATGGGCGTCGATGTGGCCAGCTTTGGCGATTACGAGGCCGGACCCGAGGTGGCGAACAGCTTGACATTCGAGGATCCGTTTTCGGGCGTCTACAAAAAGCTACTCTTCAGTTTGGATGGCAAGAAACTGCGGGGCGGGATCCTGATCGGCGACGCGGCTGACTACGGCACGCTTTCGATCATGGCCAAGGGAGACGACGACTTGCCATGCAGCCCTCATGAGCTGGTGGTGGGGAGTTCCGAAGGCGCGGCAGGCGCGTTGGGTGGTGTGGATTCGATGCCCGAATCCGCGCAGATCTGTTCCTGCAACAACGTCACCAAAGGTGATATTTGCCAAGCGATCCGTGAGCAGAATTTGGAATCCCCTGGAGCGGTCAAAGCGTGCACTCAGGCTGGCAGCGGCTGTGGAGGCTGCATGCCCTTGGTGACGGATTTGTTTCAAGCCGAAATGAAGTCGCTCGGGAAGGAAGTCCGGAATCACTTGTGCGAACACTTTGACTATTCGCGGACGGAGTTGTTCGCCATCATCAAAGCGAAGCAACTCAACACGTTCCAGGAAGTCCTTGCTGAGTGCGGTCGAGGCAACGGTTGCGAGGTCTGCAAACCCGCCATCACCTCGATCTTGGCGGGGCTTTGGAATGACTACATTCTCAAACCCGAGCACCAGACGCTTCAGGATAGCAACGACCGTTTCCTGGCGAACACCCAGCGGAATGGGACTTACAGCGTGATCCCACGTGTGCCGGGCGGTGAGATCACGCCGGACAAGTTGATCGCGCTCGGCGAAGTCGCGAAGAAATACGGTCTCTACAGCAAGATCACCGGCGGGCAGCGTGTGGACTTGTTCGGTGCTCTGTTGCAAGACCTGCCATCCATTTGGGAAGAGTTGATCGCCGCCGGATTTGAAAGCGGGCACGCCTATGGCAAAGCACTGCGTACCGTGAAGAGCTGTGTTGGTTCGACATGGTGTCGCTACGGCGTGCAGGATTCGGTGGGCTTCGCGATTCAGGTCGAGGAACGTTACAAGGGCATTCGGGCTCCGCACAAAGTGAAGATGGCCGTCAGCGGTTGCACGCGGGAATGTGCCGAAGCCCAGAGCAAAGACGTGGGGCTGATCGCAACGGAGAATGGATACAACGTCTACGTATGTGGCAATGGAGGCGCGACACCACGGCATGCCGATCTGTTGGCGGCTGACGTGGATCCGGAGACGGCGATTCGTTACATCGATCGGTTTTTCATCTACTACATCATGTCCGCCGAGAAGCTGACGCGAACTTCTGTGTGGTGTGAGAGGCTAGAAGGTGGGATCGACCACATTCGCGAAGTGGTGGTCGACGACCGGCTGGGCATCGCGGACGAGTTGGAACGCATGATGCAGCACTTGGTGGATACCTATCAGTGCGAATGGAAGACCACGGTCGAAGACCCCGCCAAACGCAAATGGTTCCGGCAATTCATCAATACAGAGGAAACCGAGCCAACGATCGAAATCATCAGCGAGCGCGGTCAGTGCCGGCCCGGTGATTGGCCGAGCGAGGTCATTTCACTGCAGCAGTTCGAGGCGATGCAGAAACGCCGTGATAAGATCGAGGCAAAGCACTCCGAGGAACTGAACGAAACGCAGTGGGTGGAGGTTGGCACGCCGGATGATTTCCCAATCGATGGTGGCTCCACGATCAAGTACGGCAAGTCGCAGATCGCCGTGTTTAACTTTGCATCCCGTGGCGAATGGTACGCGACACAGAACATGTGTCCTCACAAGAAAGCGTTCGTCTTGTCGCGAGGTATGATCGGAGATGCGGCGGGTGCTCCCAAGGTCGCTTGCCCGCTTCACAAGAAGACGTTCTCACTCGAAGACGGCCAATCGCTACAGGGCGAGGACTACAGCATCGAGACCTTCCCCGTCAAAGTGGAGGACAGCAAGGTCTTCCTCCAGCTCCCGCCTGCGGAAGTGCTGGACAAGCTCCTGGCCACCGAAATCGGTTGCAAACTAGCGACATCGTGCCAAACCGAGGTGGATGAGGCGGCGGGGGCCATTTGATCTCGGCCAATGGTTGTTCCTTTTCGACTTTGCTGGATCTCTGCGAATCGTGTTGCTGAATCCGTTGTGTTGAATAGCGTTTCGGGAGACGGAGTGCCACGAGCGTCCGTTGGAGTCCAGGCTTTAGCCGTTCTGCGTTAGAATCGCCTAAAGGCTGGACTCCAACCTCCGACCGTTCGGCGGTTTGACTGCGTAGCCGCTGATGCAGACTTGGGACTGGATAATGATGGTACGAAGAATGCCGCCTTTTCTCCTTTTGCTCAATCTCTCGGGGCTACTGATTCTGTTGACGCTATTGGGCGGGAAAGCCGTGCTAGCCGCGGAAGAACGTCTCAATGTCTTGTTCATCATCGTGGATGATCTCAACGACATGCCCCTGCATCCGGCTGGCAAGCCGTTCGTGCCCACGCCGAATTTTGATCGGCTGGCTGCGCGCGGGGTCAGCTTCACCAACGCGCATTGCAACGACCCGATTTGTGCGCCGTCGCGTTCCAGCATGCTGACCGGGTTGTATCCGCAAACTTCCAGCTTGTACTGGTTTGAGGACTATCGACAGAACGCGATTCTGAGTCGATCCGTCACGCTCACCGAGCACCTTACGGCCAACGGTTACGATGTGTTTTCCGTCGGGAAGATTTATCATGGTAACCAAGATCCGAAGGGTTTTTTTGCAGGCAAAGGTCCGGGCGGGAACATCGGTCCGTGGCCGTGGGATGGGACGCCGAAGAACCGTCGCGGATTCATCCCTCATCCGCAGCAGTTGTATTTCTATGCAGACGATGCGGATCCCGACATGGATTACCAGTGGGAACACACCTTTGGCCCACTCACGAGGGTCCCTGACTATCCCGCGGATCCGAAGGACGGGATCCCTGGCTATCGAGGTTGGCGGCTTTCGGGGCAGCCTTGGCGCTACGTTTCCGATGATGACCGTGACGCGATGCCGGACGAAGCCAACGCGGCCTGGGCGGCTAATGTCTTGAAGGAAACCCACGAGAAACCGTTTGTCTTGTTCACGGGATTCAGCCGCACGCACACGCCGTTGTACGCGCCGCAAGAGTATTTTGACATGTTCCCCTTGGATCAGATCAAGGTTCCCAAATGCTACTTGGAAGGGGATCTTGCTGATTGTGCCCCGAGCTTGGCCAATCAAAGTCTCTATGCCTTTCGGCGCTACCAGATGCTTTTCAAGCACGAAGCGCAACCAGATCTGTACAAGCAGTGGTTGCAAGCCTATATGGCCTGTGTCGCCTTCATTGATGACCAAGTCGGCACGGTTCTGGACGCTTTGGAAGCGAGCCCCCACGCTGACAACACCGTCGTGATCCTGACCAGCGATCACGGTTTTCATGTCGGTGGCAAAGAAGCGATTTACAAGCAGACCCTTTGGGACAGTGGAACACGCATCCCCTTCATCGTTACGGGTGTCGACGGGATGCCAGAAGGGGTCACTTGCGAAAAGCCCATCTCGTTGATCGATGTGTATCCCACGTTCATCGATCTTTGCGGTCTTCCGGAGAACCCACACCAGGGACGTAGCGGATATGCCTTGGACGGTCACAGCATCAAGCCGCTGATCATCGATCCAAACGGGAGCTGGTCGGGTCCCGATGTCGCCATCACCGCGTTACCCGGCAAAGATCACAGCCAGCATCGCGAGCACGTGGGAACGCTCTATCCGCATTTCTCCGTGCGTTCGAGAGAATTTCGGTACAGCCTGACTTCTGATGGACAAGAGGAACTGTACCGCTATTCATCCGACCCGTATGAGTTTGAGAACTTGGCGGGGAAGACCGAGTTTGCTTCGATTCAGGACAGTCTCCATAACCAGCTTGTTTCCCTGCGCGATGGACTGGGATGGAAAACGTTTGATTCGCTTCCACCCGACACTTACACGGCCTTTGAGCTGACGGCCAAGGTGAAGGGACCCACGAACGTTCGGTTCGGGGAGTCCGTGGTCGCGGAGGTTGAACCCTTGCGTTGGACGCCCATCCGAATTCGAGCCGCGGGTAAGCGAACACAAATCTGGCTGGATCATCGAGTCTACTCGGACGAAACTCACGTTTCGGAATGGAGCGCTGGCGAATTGGCCTGCACCCAAGACATGCGGGACATCCGACTGCGCGACCTAGATCGTTGGTCGGAACAATAGAGGGAACAGCTCGTTCGCGATGCCCTCAGATCGATGTGCGCCGCTCATCCCCCGAAAAGGTCCATCCGGGAATTTCGTGGGTCGCTTGGGCTGATGGATTTTCGGAGGCATGGCGGTGAGGGTGAATTGTCCCTCGTGCAACGAAAGATTGCTGGTTAAGGCCGACTCCACGGTGGTGTCCGAAGCCGGGGCGAATGCAAACCAGGCGCATCCGTCGAAACCGTCGATGGCGGATGGGTGACGGGGCGAGGAACAGATCTTTACTGGCGGCATTGATTTTTTCCGGAATTGGGCTGATTGGCTTGGTCCTTGATAATGGAATCAATCGGACCTGGCCCGTGATAGCGAGTCTCAGCAATGAACGCGAATTTGGTCGCGAGGAAAATCCTCCGGCCCTTCTCAGCACGGCCGTTGCCGCGGCTTCTACGTGGGGTGGCGACTGGTCGCGTTCCCTCATTTGGCGTGCCACTTCGATTGAGATATTGGCAGGCCTCTTCTTTGGAAGTTTCGGCTTTGCTTCGATGTTGTGACGAACACGATTGAAATTGGACCCTGCTTTGCCACTTGTCCTCCTGGTCACGACGGCCATCTCGACGATGTGTTCGATCGAGGACGCGTCCGCATCAACCTAGGCAGACGACTTCACGGGCGATGCTTGGTGAACATCACGGAAGCCTCCATCACGTCGCTTTCGATCGCACCATCGCATCTGCAGGTTTGCCGCTGAACAGGAGTTTTTCGCACCAAAGGGTTGGCCCCTTCCGAATCGGCTGCAACGTGGATCAGGCGGATGCGCTCTTGTCCTGATTCGCCCAGGTTGGGGCGAGCGTTTTCGCACGGGTGTGCGTGACGGCCCAGACTGGCACCTAGCCAGGAAGTGGCATCCGAGCGAACCATGTTGACATTCAGCTTCAGAGAACACTGGTTTTACGCGATCGGATGACAAAGACGGTCTAAATTGCAGCCGAATCGCGTTAGCGACCGGTTATCGCGCGATCTACATTATGCGCGGTGGACGATGAGCTGATTCGTTTGGTCCGCGAGTTGCATCCCGACGCGCTTTCTCAATTTGGCCCCAATTGGTTGGACAGCGTTTTGGACAAACGGCAAACCGATTCTGATGAGCATGAACGCAGGACAGTTGCGCCCGATGGGCTGCGTCTGTTGCTGGTGGATGACGAAGAAGACTTTCGTGCTTCAGCCGCCTTGTTCTTCCGTCGTCAGGGCCACGATGTGATTGACGTTTCATCAGGCGAGGATGCCCTGTCAATCCTGGCTCGCAAGCAGGTGGATGTGGCTGTCATTGACGTTCACATGCCCGCGATGGACGGCGTGGATCTATTGCGTCGTGTTCGCAAAGACGACGACGATTTGCAGGTCGTCATGTTGACCGGGGGCGCGACGGTTTCCACCGCCGTCGCATCGATGAAGGCGGGTGCGGTGGACTACGTTTCCAAGCCAATTCGCTTGGCTGAGTTGGATCGATTGATTCGGAAGGCGGCGCGCACGACGCAACTTCAAAGGGAGAACACGCGCTTGCGGGCGGCGCTCCAGCATCAGCGGCCTCAAACCGAACTACTGGGGGAGTCGCCCCAGATCGCCCAGGTGCGTGACTTGATCTCGCGCGTCGCCAGTAGCGACAAGCCCGTTCTTATCGAGGGCGAAAGTGGAACCGGGAAAGAGTTGGTCGCCCGATCCATTCACGCGCAAAGCGAATTTGCCGACCGTCCCCTGGTGGTGATTAATTGCGCGGCGCTGCCGGAACCCCTTTTGGAAAGTGAATTATTCGGCCATGAAAAGGGAGCCTTCACGGGGGCCGTTGCGGCCAAGCAAGGCTTGTTTGAAGTCGCCGATGGCGGAACCTTGTTCATCGACGAATTCGGCGAATTGGCAGGTTCGTTGCAAGCCAAGTTGTTACGCGTGATCGAAGATGGGGTGATTCGACGTGTCGGCAGTGTGAAGGAACGCCGCATTCAGGTTCGTTTGATCGCCGCCACCAACCGCGATCTGGACCGCGAGGTTACCGAGGGCCGGTTTCGTGAGGATCTCTACTATCGCATCAATGTGCTAAAGATCACGCTGCCGCCCCTGCGGCAACGGGCGGGTGACATCGCTTTCCTGACCAAACATTTCACGGGGGCGGGTTGGAAACTCGGCGAAGGCGTGTTGGAAAGCCTGCAAGCCTGTCGCTGGCCGGGCAATGTGCGACAGTTGCTCAATGCGCTTGAGCGAGGCAAACTGCTGGCGAGCACTGACGGGGCGATTGAATTGGCGAACTTACCGACGGAGGTGGTTGGCGATCAGGCCAACGTTTTGAGCAACGGTCACATGAGTGAAGTGGCGTTCGTCCCCCCGTCGCAGCCCCCGAGTCTGCCTGCGACCAACATGGACTTGGACACGTTGAATCGACGGCATGTCGAGGACACCCTGCACCGCGCCGGCGGCAACAAAGCAGAAGCCGCGCGCAGGCTGGGCATTCACCGTCGATCCCTGTACCGATTGCTTGAGAAGTATCAGATCTCGTGAACGGCCTGTCGATTTAGTCAATATCACAACCCGAAGCGTTAGCAAGGACACCTTGAAACGGGATCAATGTCGAACCGCACCTCGCTAACGCGTCGGGTTCTGAGTAAACCGACGGGCCGTGACGCGTTTCGTGAGTTCCTATCCCCTCAAAGGTTGCGCAGGTAATCCACGCCCTGCTGCATCTCCGATTCCGCCGTGGAGGGACTCATCGCATCACGACCGATGACGAAGTCGCCACGATAGGGGATGTCTTCCAAACGTCCCAACAACCAGGGGAAGTCCGTGGTGCCCTGACCCACCGGTACCGTGATCCCGCGACCCGCTGCCAAATCCATCACACCGTCGACCGCGGCAACCAGCTGGATTCGGTCGGACAAAGCATCGATCGCATCGCTGACGCTGAATTGATTGACGATCAACTTGCCTGGGTTGAGAGTCACGGGTAGGTACGCATCGTCAACGCTTCGGAGCAGTGCCGCCAGGTCGGCCCCAGGCTCGGTCCCGGTTTCGGCAGCCAAGTTGGCGCCCACATGAGCGCCGAACTTGCCCAGATCGGCAACCACGGATTGAAGCGTGTCCCAGGCCTCGGACGGGCCCTCGGTCCCCAGGCCCTTCGCGAAGTGCTCCATGGCGGCCAGGTCCCCCGCACCGGCCAACTCGATGCGACGCAGTGACGCCTCCGCGCCCCCAGACGTGGGATCGCGGGCTTCCGCGTCCAAACCAAGTAGTGGCTTTGCTTCGGAGGCAGACTTTTCCGGCGGAGCGGGCACTTTGCCGATCTGATTGACGACGACGGGGGCACCCAGTCGATAGGCCGCCCGCATCGCCTGTTTGGTAGCGTCCACCCGACGTTCCAACCCTTCCAGACGATCGTAGCCCTGGCGCGTTTGGAATCGGATCGCTGCGACCCGCAAATTCAGATCATCCAGCATTTTCCGCAAGCTTCGCACGGCGGTATCCGATAAATCAGAGACGGGCACGCACTTTCGGCCGCATAATTCCACTGCCTGCACGCCCATGGAAGCCGCTTTTGCAAGTGTCTTGCGCATCAAGGCTGGATTGACCGGTCCGGGTCGCATCAGGCCATCCAGTCGTACTGCTACTTTCACGTCCGCCATCGGCTTGGTCTCTTTCGGTGTCAGCCCCATTCCTCCAATCGTGTTGCATCGTTGGTTCTTGGGGGGAATTGTTCAAGAGGCGATGGGGCTCCACGATCGCATTGGCCGCCGGATTCTTCGCCGTGTTGGTCACGACCGATGCCCAAGCCCAGCGCAAGGCGATGCCGCCTCCGGAACGCCCCTTGGCCGATGCCAACACGGTGTCGGAGCGCATTGGTCCGGCCGGCCTGAGGTCGTACCACTGGGCATTCTCACGCAACGGCGATCGCAACTTCGACCAGTGGCCGGACGCCTGGATTCGACATCGCGGACCCGGTTATCCCAACTACGTCGGCATGGAAATCACGCCCAACGACTGGGACCTGGAGTCGCGCATGCTTGCAATCGATGCGACAGTCATGCTGATTCGGGAAAAGATGCTGCAGGCGTTTCCATCGGTGACGGAACTGCCTCCTTCGGTGGCCGATATTTGGGTCGACCGCTGCTTGACGGTTGACTTGAATGGCGGGTTGGCGCGAGCGGATTCGCCGCGTCTGCCGGCGAGTCGTCAGTTTCAATACCAGTTTTCGGTCGACGTACGGACCCGAGACATTCGGCACGATCGCGCCTTTGCGGAACTGGTGTTCCTGGATGAAACGGGGGAAGAGATTCGTGCCGACGCGACGCCTTCCGTTCGGGGAACCCAAGACTGGACCACCCTCAGTATCGACCGCGTGACGCCTCCGTCCCGATGCAAGTGGATGTATGTCCGCGTTCGCGTCGACCATGGCGAAGATGGCTTGGAAGACATCAAGGGAGAGATTTCGTTCGACAACATCCGCGTGGAGCAGTTCCCGCAACTCACCGTCACGACGGATCGACCGTTCGGTTTGTATCCGCAAGGCGACATCGTGGGGGTCAACATTGACTTGATGGGCCTGCCCCATGATGACGTCGTGGCACAGCTCCAGTTGACGGACCAAGATGATCGAGTCGTCAGGTCCTATCAACACCCGCTCTCCTCCAACCAGTCGGAAGACACGGCGGGGAAATTCGACAGGGGATTGTCGGATGGCGGCGCCGAGGATGACGCGTGGAGCTTAAGGCTGACGGGATTGGAGCCGGGCCATTACCGGCTGGATGTCACGATCGAAAACGACGTTCGATCGTCGCTCGCCACAAGCACGACGGTCGCGGTGCTGGCTGATTTGTCGCCCATTGGCTTTGCGGGGATGAAGCGGGGGACGGCGTCGCTTGGAGACGCTACTTCGGACTCTTCAGATGCGGGCGGTTCGATTCTGAACGCCTCCGCGGGCGAGCAGGACGCGAGCATCTCGCCCTTTGGTTTTGTTTTGCCGCAAGAACTCATGCAACGTCATCGCCAAGGAGATCTTGACGAGCGACAAATCGCCAACTGGTTGAACGACTGCGGGGTTGGCTGGGCGAAGCTTCCCGTTTGGTTCTCGCGTGATAATGTGGGGGCAGCGGATGCTGCTTCGATCTTGGCGCTGGCATTGACGGAGGCGCAGGTGCGACCGGTTGGGATGCTCGATCAGCCGCCCAGCGCCGCGTTATCACACTACCGACTGTCAAGCGATTCTGACGTGGTCGTAGCTGCCCTGTTTCAAAACGCTGCTCGATGGCGTCCCGAACTGGATGCGATCATGAATCGCATGACGATCCGCATTCACACATGGCAGCTGGGGTCGGATCAAGACGCTAGTTTGATGCAACGCTCGGATGTCGGGATAACGTTGGACTCCATCGCAACGGCATTGCAGGGTTTTGGTCAGCCCATTGAGATAGTGATCCCATGGCCTTGGTTGGAGATGAACCCACCCAAGGCGACTGAAAGTTGGAAGACCGTCCAACGATTCAGCGCGACGCCGCTAACGGCGGTTGAACTGGATGCGGCGCTCGATCGCGATCAACCGCGAGTGCCCGACGATAACGGATTGGGACGGTTGACCGCTTTGGAACGCAATGCGGCGACGCCATGGGATCTGAACGATCCATCGAGTGCCACTTTCGGTCGTTTGCGCCGTTGGGTCTCGCTGTCGCCCCTCGATGGGATGCGTTACCGGCGAAACGAGCGTATCGCAGATCTGATGCTGCGGATGGCGACCATGCAGGGGCATCGCGTGCAGGCAGGGTTTGTCTCTCGCAGCTTGGACGACCGCTACGGCGTGGCCAAGGCAAATGGCCGACCGGGTGAGTTGATGTTGCCTTGGCGAACGACAGCGCGCTTATTAGAGAAGATGCGAAACATTGGTTCGTTGCAGCTGCATCATGACAGTCAAAACATCGTTTTTGAATCGGATGACAAGTCGCTCATGATGGTGTGGGCGGATTCACCCCGGACTGAAGAGTTGTTCCTTGGTGACCAAGTCCACGAGGTGGACGCATGGGGGCGCATTGTGCCAGTGCCGACGGTGGAGCGGGATGGCCGTCTGGTGCATCAGATTCACGTCGACAGTGTCCCGAGGTTTATCGTAGGGATCGATCCCATGTTGGCTCGATTCCGCATGTCCGTGTCCGTGGATCGCCAGCGTCTCGACTCTCTGCTAGGCGAATCCCAAGCGGTCCGCGTGATGATGAGCAACCCGGTGGGATCCACCCTCAGCGGCGACGTCAGCATGCTGGGACCACCCGCATGGCGAGTCTCTCCACGAAAGCAGACATTGGATTTGTTGCCGCGACGCAAGGGGGCCGCCAGTTTTGGGGTGGTCCTTGGAAACAACGCGACGATCGGCGAACACGAGCTGCCGCTTGATTTTCAATTCGATACCGTGCCGCCCACGCGGATCCGCGTGTACCGAAGATTGTCGGTTGGACCGGAGGGCTTTGATCTGAATGTGACCACGCGGCTGATCGGGGATCGTTTACGCGTGGTGTTTGAACTCACCAACGAAACGGAACGGGCTGCGGAGTTCGACTGTCTTTTGTTTGCCAGCGCGGACCGTCAGTACCAGCGTCGTCTCATTGCGGTCGGTCCGGGTGAAACCTTGCGTCGCACCATTGATTGGCCACGCGGACGCGAACTGCGGGGCAAAACAATGCTGCTGCGCGCGGTTCAGCAAGAGGGACGCCGGGTGATCAACCACCGCTTTGAGGTCCCGTAGCGATGCCAAAGAAAAAGAAAGCGGTTGTCGTTTCCCAAAAGAAGACATTCCGTCGTCCCACACAAGCGATCGAAAAGGCGTTTCGTCATTGCCCATGGTGCGCGACCCCCAACCGCAAACGTGGTGAGGTCCCTTATCGCTGCGAAGACTGTGGATTCACGTTTTTCTTCGGTCCTGTCGCGGCGGTGGGTGGGCTGATCGTCAACAACGAGGGCGAGCTCTTACTGGTTCGCCGCGCCAAGAATCCGGGACTGGGCAAGTGGGGTTTGCCCGGTGGTTTCGTCGACCGCGGTGAATCCATCGAGGAGGCTTTGGGACGGGAAATTCTGGAGGAAACCAACTTGGTGATCACGTCCAGCTGTTTGCTAACGACGCTTCCCAACCGGTATCAATACGCGGGCTCGATCGCGGACGTGGTCGACCTCTTTTTCGTCTGTGAGATCGAAGACACGGCGGTTGAGTTGTTGGACGGGGAGCTGGATGCGTTCCAGTGGTGTGTTCCATCACGGAAGCATCTGAAGAACATGGCATTTGAATCGAATCGGAAAGCCATCGAGCTTTGGATGCAGTCTTGATTTCTCCGCCGTCATGACACGCTACGACCAGGTCCCTTACCCCGCTTTGGTGCACCCCGCCACGGATCCTTCGCGGATCATCGCGATCGGGCGCTTGTATGGTCTGGCGATGGCGGATCCGGATTCAGCGCGTGTGTTGGACGTGGGTTGCGGCATCGGTGCGAATCTCCACTCGATGGCCGCGATGCTTCCGGACGCCCAATTCGTCGGCTTGGATCTTGCATCGACACAAATCGAAATCGCGCGGGACATCGCGACCACTGCCGGACTCGGCAACACACGTTGGATCAGCGGGAACGTCATGGGACCCGATCCCGAATTGGGGGACTTCGATGTGATGCTCCTGCACGGACTTGTGTCTTGGGTTCCAACGGAGGTACGCCAAGCATGCTGGCGTCTGTGTCGCAATCATCTCCGTGAGGGCGGGATGGCGTTGGTTAGCTACAACACCTATCCAGGTTGGCACAGTAAGCAGATCCTGCGACAGGCACTTCAGGTCGCGGAAAAGATGCTGTTCGAGGGACGCGATACCAGGCCACAAGAAAAACTGCGGGCGGCGATGGCCTTGGTCAACGAATGGCTTGCTGAAGTGCCGCGAGAATCGGTGTATGGCAAGACGCTGCGAGATGAGCTGCGCCGTGTTCAGCACTCGGATGTCGATTATCTGTTACATGAATTCTTCGAGCCGGTGAATCAGCCATTCCTGTTTCATGAGTTGCACGATGAGATGCACGCGTCAGGCCTGCGTTTTGTTAACGAGTCGGATTGGACATCGCAGCGCGTGATCGATAGCAGCCAGATGGAGAAGTCGGTGATGGAGAACACGGCGGGCGCTTGGAAGCAACAGGATCATGCATCCAATCGCGTGTCGCTGGAACAGAGCGTTGATTTCCTGCTTGGAAGACGCTTTCGATCCTCGTTGGTTTGCCTGCGAGACACCGTGCCATTGGATCTGCCAGATTGGAACCGCTTGCACGGCATGTGCTTGGCTTGCATCGGCCTACGGCAAGAAGTGTCTTCTGTCGGCCAAGCCCGTTACCAGTGCGAAGACGGTTCGTTGGTCTCGGTTTCGGACACAGGAGCTCTGAGTTTGCTGCAGCGATTGGCGGAGGCGGCACCGCAACGTGTCCCTGTGTCGACGCTCCTGCAGGACAACGCTTCTTGGACCATCGAGCTGATGCGACGCCTGACCATCTTGGGTGTGACGTGTGCCTATGCTTCACAAACCCCGGCATCGAATCGCGTTTCGCTGAAACCACGGACCAGCGCCTTGGTGCGCTACCAGGCGTCCAGGTCGGACACGGTTTCCAGCGCGCTTCATCGCAACGTGAAGCTGGATCGCGGGACCCGCTGGTTGCTTGAACTATGTGACGGCACGCGAACGCTCGATGATTTGGCCGACGCGATGACGGATCGATCTCTCGAAGCGGGGGTTCGTCTCCCAAGTCAGCTCACAACGGAGGACACTGGGGCGCCGGATGATCGACGGCACCTGCGGGATGCGATCGCGGCGAGTCTTCCCAGTCGGCTGGGCAGCTTGGTCAAAGCCGGGTTGCTGTGGAAAAACATCGACTGAGCGAAGGGACCACGCCAATGCTGGCCATCATCGCGTTTCTGGTCGTTTTGGTTCCAGCATCGTTTTTATTCCGGAAAAGCGCGCAGGCTCACTGAATCGCGGTCTCTTACAATCCAGCAGAACGCGTCTTCCCTCGAACAAGCGATCCCATGTTTCCCATTCTCAATCGCTTTCAATCCGCTGGCTTCCAACGTGGCTTTCGTTGGGGCTGCGGAGCCGTGCTGGTTTGCATCGCCGTTTCATCAGCCCATTTTCGTGTCAGCCATAGCCAGGAGACCACCGTGGCAAAGCATTTGAATGTTTCCATGCCGACGCTGGGCGGGACACAGTTGTGGACCGATCACGTCATCCGAGACGGGTACCGAATCCAACGAAACTCCCTGACGGGCCATCATCGTTTACTCGATGCGTCCGATGTGCGTCGAGCCTGGGGTTCCCGTGCAGACGTGGAGGCGGTGCTCAATGAACTGAATCCCGCGACGACGGCACAGTCTGAGGATGGAAAGCCCACGGTTGTCTTGTTGCATGGGTTGATGAGGACAGCGCAATCGATGCGATCCATGGAGATGGCCTTGAACGAGGCCGGATACGAAAGAACCGTTCGCTTCAGCTATGCCAGCACCCGGCAATCGATCGCGGAAGACGCCGCGGCACTACGCGAGGTTTTGGAAGGCATGCCATCGGATAGCACGTTTAGCTTCGTCGGACACAGCATGGGAAACATCGTGGTCCGACACCTGGTTGGCGATCTGCAAACAGCAGGGGATCCCAAAGGCATTCTGACAAGATGCGAATCCATGGTGATGCTGGGACCGCCAAATCAGGGCGCCGCCATCGCGCGTCGGCTTTCCAACTTTGGCGTGTTTCGCACGATGGTTGGCAAAGGGGCGGTTGAGCTAGGACGGGACTTCGATCAAATCCGCGATCACCTGGCCGTCCCTCCTTTCCCCTTCCTGGTGGTCGCCGGCAATGTCACCGACTCGCCCATTTCCAATCCCTTGACTGACGGTGAGGGGGACTTCGTTGTTTCGCTGGATGAAGCTCGCCTGGACGGGGCGGCCACGATGATCGAGGTCCCCGTTCTCCATTCGTTCCTAATGGATGATGCCGCTGTTCAAGAGCGAACGCTTCAGTTCATTGCGGACCATTGACGGGGGCGTAGAACGAGCGAGAGAGCGACGCGCCCGCGTGGCATGACGAATCAGTCCTCTTCGTCCCAATCCTCATCGTCGTCGTCTTCGTCGTCGTCCCAGTCGTCGTCGCCTTCGTCTTCGTCCCACTCCTCGTCCGCGTCATCGCCGTCGACTTCCTGCCAGTCGTCTTCTCCGTCGTCGTCCTCGTCCTCTTCGTCCCCATCCCCGTCGTAGTCGTCGTCCTCTTCATCGCCGCTGTCCTCGGCTTCCTCGTCATCGTCCTCGAAGTCGTCGTCCCAGTCGTCGTCTTCGTCGTCGTAGTCGTTCTCCAACCCGTTCTCGTACAAGTCATCTTCTTCGTCTTCAATGACAGCGACAGCGGGATCGTGTGGCGCGATGGCATCCGCCGTGTCGTTGGTCGCCGGCTGGAAAGCAATCGCAACGGAAACGTCGTCTCGGTTGGGCTCAGTCACAACGACACTCACGTCGGACTCCTTGGAAGAGGTGGGCAAATGACCGCTGCCGTTACTATTCGGAGGCATCTCGATGGAATCCGAAGGAACGAGCGGCTGCGAGGATTCGTTTGTTTGGGTATCGAACGCAGCAAGATCGTCGTCAAGAACTCGCTCGTCAATCGGCGGTAGACCATTTATCGACGCCAAGCCACAGATTTTTAAGAAACGTTGTGTGGTTCCGTAAAGATAGGGGCGGCCCAGCTCCTCGGAGCGGCCGGCGATTCGAACCAAATCGGCTTGCATCAGTTGCCTTAGGAGCTCGCCACACGCCACACCGCGGATCGCTTCGATATCGGCTCGGGTCACATCTTGCCGGTAGGCAACGACGGACAAGGTTTCCAGCATGGGCTTGGACAAGCGCACTGGCTGGGGCAGGTGGCCAAGGCGTCCGAGCCACGGGGCGACTGCCGGGTGTGTCATCAGACGCTGCCCTCCCGCAACAGACTCGACCCGGATGCCGCGGCCCAAGGTGGCGAACTTGGTGTTGAGCTGCCGCACCACGGTCCGTGCACGCGTGGCGTCCTCCAGCCCGGCCAACTGCGCCAGTCTCCGGTTGGACAGCGGTGTTTTGGCAAGGAAAAGCAAGCTCTCCAGACGCCCTTGGGCGGTCGCGTCGTCGACTGGCTCACCCGCGTCTGCGGCAAGTTCGACGTCGCGCTCCTTGCTGTCCGATTTGGCATGGTTGCCGGCTTGGCGGGTGTCCGTGTCCCACAGCGGCCCTTGGTTTTGCCTCCGACGACCCGAATCACCCGCCGCCCAAGTCGCCGAGTGGCAAGTCAGCGTCCTTTGCGCAAAGGCCCCGGGGATGACGGCGCGCGACCAGGGCTGGGCATACGAATTGGCCATGGGCGGTTAGACTGGAGTGGGAGAGCGCACCGCGTCAACGCAATTCCTTGCGCGACATCGCAGTCGTCAGCACTACCTCTTTGTTTGGCCAAGGTCAATGCCAGCCGCCGCAGCACGCAACGATGCATCGGGAGCCCGGTCGGGGCCGGCAAAGCCGGATTCCGAAGGTGCTGCCTCGACGGCCAGGCAGCAGCGCCGCCGCAAACGCTTGTCAAAGGTCTGGATGCGACTTCTGGTGGCGCTCGGCGTCGCAAGCGTCCTCGGAATCTACGTTTGGATGTTCGGGCACGTCCGCGGCGAAGAGTTTTCCCCTCAGAGCTTTCGGACACGCACGTTTGAGTACTACCAGATCCCGTTCATTGGGTGGCAAGTCACGCCGATCCAGCGTCAGAACTCGACGCCGACGCTGACCGCGTTCTTGCGACAGAAACAGTGGCTGAATGCGCCCGTCGAAGCATCAAAGCCGGCGGACCGTTCCGCAGACGATGCCATCCCGCCCACGATCAACCGCTGGCACTTGGTTTCGACAGGCCGACTGGAATACGGCGGTCAAGCGGATGACGCGTATTTGCTGGTCAGCCAACTTCGTTTGACGCGCGGTGGGAATTTGGTCTGGAAGAGGTGGAGCCAGAAGCATCCGGAAATGGCCGCAGTCTTTTGGCCCTGGATTCAACGGCTGGCGGCGCGTGAACTCTACATCGTCCTGCCGCGTCTGTTTGAAATCGTTCGCGGGGTCGACGACGTGGACGCCCTTCGACTTGCCGGCGACGCCTTCTTGAAAGAACAATACGCATCCCTCGTCAGCGACATGCGTCTGGCAGGCCGCGAAGATCTCTCCAACGCCTTGCTTGAAGAAGCGTTGGCGGAATACCCCGATCATGAGGGCCTTCTCGCATTGCAAGCCGGCGCCCGCGAACTTTGACAGGAAGACTCAGGCTCTTGACCGGAATCAGCTGACCGACGCCTCGCATGCCCATGATCTATTTGGACAACAACGCCACCACCGCAATGGACCCCAAGGTGGTGGAGGTGATTGCAGGTTGCCTACGAAACGGGCCCGCCAATGCGTCGAGCCAGCATGCCATGGGGCGCCACGCCAGAGCGGCCATGGACGAAGCGATCGAAAGCGTGGCATCGTGCTTGGGTGGCGATTCACGGGCAGTGGACGGAGACCGTGTGATCATCACCAGCGGTGGCACGGAAGCAAACAATTTGGCCATTCGCGGCTTGGGGAATGCTCATGGCGAATTGGTGGCAAGCGCCATTGAACACCCCAGTGTTCTCAGTGCGCTTCGATCGCTGTCCGCATCACGAAAGATCAACCTGTTGCCGGTTGATAGCAGTGGCGTCGTCCGCCTGGATGCCCTCGCTGAAACGTTGTCGCGGAAGCAGGCTTCGCAGACGCCCCTCAGCGTGGTCTCTGTCATGTCGGCCAACAACGAAACGGGTGTCATTCAGCCGATGGAAGCGATTGGACGATTGTGCGCGGACCATGACGTTGCTTTCCATGTGGATGCAACGCAGTCGATTGGCAAGGTCCCTGTCGATGTGATGCGCTGGCAGGCCAGCGCGGTCACCATCACACCGCATAAGTTTCATGGCCCCTGTGGAGTCGGCTTCTTGTGGCTGCGGCGTGGTGCATCGATCCGCCCGCTCTTGCGGGGCGGGGAGCAGCAACTCGAGTCCAGGCCCGGGACCGAACCTCTCGCTTTGGTTCTGGGAGCTTCCGAGGCTTTGCGAATCGCAATCGAAAGCCAATCGGAAACGCATGCCAGGATGCTCGGATTGCGCGAGCGGTTCGAGACGGGGTTGCGGCGTTTGGGGCGGCCGCTCGAAATTCATGCCGTTGACGCGGATCGCTTGCCCAACACGACGTGCGTGTCCTTTCCGGGCCGTGACCGACAGGCGCTCCTGATGTCGCTGGATCTTGCCGGCATTGCGTGCAGCAGTGGGTCGGCGTGCAGCAGTGGCAGCAGCCGCCCCAGTCACGTTCTGTCGGCGATGGGGCTTTCGCGCGAGCTGGTCGAGAGTGCGATCCGATTCGGACTGTCAAGGTTTTCCACGGAGCCCGAGATTGACGAGGCAGTATCCGTCTTATCCCGTGTTTTAGGGCGTGAAAGTCGTTTTTCCACATGTTGAAAAAGCTGTGGAAAACCTTGATTCGATGCCCGCGACGTGCGATAATTGGCACCGTTGGACGTCTCTGGTCAGTCAGGATCTTGTGTGGCAATCATGCCCGTCCCCGAAACCTCGCCGATCTCGATTGCGCTGCAGCGACCTCGCGGTGGTGGTCGCGGTCGAGGCTTGGAAGGCGTCCCGCAACCGGTGCTGCCCTGGCTCATTTTGGGCGATGAGAATCGGTTGGCGGGGTTCGTGGCCAACCATGCACCGGATGAGTTGATTGGGCTCTGTGACCCGCTGTTGATCATTGGCATCAGCGGAACGGGGAAAACGATCTTATCCCTCCATGTTGCGGCACAGCTTTTTCATGCGGGGCGTTGGGCTCGCCTGGGGAACCTTGAGACTCCTGACCCCGCGTCAGCAGTCAGGAGTGCCATCCCCGAGAGTGCGCCGCCACGCGTGCCCGTGGTTCGCTACGAGCCAGCATCGGAGTTTGCACGCGCGTATGCGTCCGCGATTGATGCCAACGATGTTGTGGGATTTCGGCAGCAGATCGATGCGGCCGATATTTGGATCCTGGATGAATTGTCGAATCTCGCTGAGAAGCCCGCTGCACAAACGGAACTGAACCATCGCCTGGATGCCCGTCATGCCGCCGGCAAGACGACCGTGTTGACGGCTTCTCGTTTGCCTTCGGCCACCCGAGGCATCCGGTCGGACCTCGCGAGTCGAACGTTTCCTGGGTTAACCATTTCACTGCAACCTCCGGCCGGTGTGGCTCGCCGGGCCGTGTTGCGTGAGCTGATGTTGCATCGCCTGCCACAGATGGACGCCAGCTTGTTGGATGTGATCGACCACAGCTTGCCAGTGGAGATGACCGTTCGTGGCTTGGATGCGGTTTTCCAACAGATCGACATGGTTTGTCGCATGAACAATGCCGAGCCGAATCTGGATGTCATTCAGCGTGTGATGGAAACAGCGAACGATCGTAGTTCGGTTTCGGTCAAGGAGATCACGACGGCGGTTGCCAGACAATTGGGTGTGAAGTCGTCTGAAATGCGATCGGGAACGCGAAGGCAGAACATCGTTCGAGCGCGCGCCTTGGCGATGTGGCTCTCACGTCGCTTGACGGGTCAAAGCTTGACCCAGATCGGGGATGCCTTCGGTGGGAGGGACCACTCGACGGTCCTTCATGCCATCCGAAAGATCGATGAATCCATCGACCACGACACCACCTTGCGTCACGCGGCCGACCAGATCAGCCAAAAGCTCTCGGCTTAGGGCGCGTAGGACCGCTCCCGCCGCCGCTAGTCCGGATATTGCATCCGAACCAACGGTCTTGAATCTAAGTCTCAGAACTCGTTGGGTCGATGCGATCACATTGCAATGAAAGTCTGCATATCAGCCGAATCGCGTTAGCGACCGGTTATCACGCAGTTTACGTTGTGTTCGCAGAATCGGGAGTTAACGCTCTGCGGCTGATGAAATATCCGGGCTAGGAAGATCCGGTTGCTGCCAGGCGCTCATCCCTCCGTCGACGAGAACGGTTTGGCCATGAACGTGTTCGGCAAGATCGCTGAGTAAGTAGAGCGCCGTTCCGGCACAGGCGTCCGCGTTGGGGACCTTGCCGTTGGGTGTGTGAAGTTCCATCCACGACGCCAACTTGGGTTGTTGGTTGACCACGTCCGTCAGCGGCGTGCGCACCAAGCCGGGAGCCATCGAGTTGACACGAATGTTGTGCGGGGCAAGCGCAACACACAGGGATCGAACCATTGCAGCGACCGCCCCCTTGGACGTGTCGTAAGCACTGTGATCTGGCTCCGACAACAAACCGTTGATGGAACCGGTGAACAGCACGCGACCCGCCACCCCGGACGCCACCCACTGCTTCGCAAAGGCCTGCGTCAGAAAGTAGCCCGCCGCCACGTTCAGGTTCATGGTGGCTTGGTACCTCGCCGCATCCATTTCCAAAAAGGGGACATCCATGAACGTGCCCGCGTTGTTCACCAACAGGTCGGCGTCAGGCAGTGCTGCCTGAAGCTGCCGATAGAGACTGTCCACCCATCGCTCGGGTGGACGCGACAAGTCACAAGTCAACAGCTCTGCCGACACGCCACGAGCGCGACATCTGGCCAGCGTGGATTGAGCCGCGTCATCATCTCGCAGTCCCACCAAGCAAACGTCGGCGCCGACCTCCGCCAAAGCCGCCGCGATTTCGGCACCGACTCCCTGCGTCGCACCGGTGATCACCGCGCGACGCTTTGCCAAGGAAAGCCCTTCACGCCAACCCTGCTTTGGTTTCACTTCTCGGCTCCGGTTCTTGGCTCGCTCTACCACGAGTCAGAGATTCTACCATTCATCCGGAACCGGTTTCGACTGCGCGGTGCTTGAGGTCGCGAGCACTTCGCAACCCGACGCGTCAGCGAAGAAGATAACGATTGATCTCCCACTCGCTGACGCGTCGGGTTGTGAGCCCGCATTCTTCATCGCAGAAGCGCGAACTCAAGACCTGGACGGACGCAATCGCGAGCGGCTGAAGCCTGGACTCCAACAGATCATCGACAGTCCGAGTGGCCTTGTCGCGTCGTTGAGAAGTCAGACGCAGTGAAAGATTACCCCATTCGCTGCGTCAGTTCGGCAACGACGTCCTCTTTCTTAACGCGAATCTGTTCCAAGCTGTCTCGGTCTCGAATCGTGACGGTGTTGTCCGACAGCGTCTCCCCGTCGATGGTGATGCAATAGGGAGTGCCCGCCTCGTCCTGGCGGCGATAGCGTCGCCCCACCGCCCCCTTATCGTCATAGAAGACATTGAAATGCCGTTTGAGCTCTCCATAGAGTTCTCCCGCGGCTTCCGGCATGCCATCCTTCTTGACGAGCGGGAACACGGCGGCCTTGATGGGCGCGAGTCTCGGGTGCAACTTCATGACCGTTCGCGTCTGCATCTTGCCCTTCTCATCAGGTGCCTCATCTTCCGTGTAGGCTTCGCATAAGAACGCGAGGGCACCGCGGTCGGCACCGGCGGAAGGTTCGATCACGTGCGGAACAAACTTTTCATTGCTCAGATCATCGCGATAAGTCAGGTCTTTTCCGCTGCCCCGATGCCTTGGTTTGCCGTTGTCGTCGAGTTCCAAAGTCATCGGTGACGTGGAGGGGTCGAGTTTGCCCTCCATGTGACTGCGCAAGTCAAAATCGCCGCGGTGGGCAATGCCCTCCAGCTCGCCATACTCACCATCCGGCAAGAATGGGAATGCGTACTCGATGTCGGCGGTCCCGACGCTGTAGTGCGCGAGTTCTTCGGCATGGTGTTCACGCATGATCAGCGATTCACTCGACAGTCCCAAGTCGGTGTACCACTTCAAGCGACGGTCGCGCCAATACTGATACCAGTCTTGAGAAGAATCAGGGTGACAAAAGAACTCGATCTCCATCTGTTCAAATTCGCGTGACCGAAAGGTGAAGTTGCGCGGTGTGATTTCGTTGCGAAAGCTCTTGCCGATCTGACCGATTCCGAATGGAACGCGGACGCGGGAACTGTCGAGCACATTCTTGAAGTTGACAAAGATCCCTTGCGCGGTCTCGGGTCGTAAGAAAGCGGCCGCCTCTTCGCCGCCCAATGCGCCCAAGGTCGTCTTGAACATCAAGTTAAACTCTCGTGGCTCGGTCAGCGTGCCCAAGGACTTTGCGTCGGGCGCTAATACGGATTCCAGATCGTCCAATTGATCCAAGGTCAACGACTCGGGGTGCACCGTGATTTTGTCCGCGTCTTTGTTCCGAAGTTTGAAGAACTTCATGCCACGGCGACGCACATCCTCTTCCTCGCCGTCCGCCTCCGCCATGGTCGAAACAAAGATTTGGCGTTCGTTGTATTCGACGTGCCGGCCACGAACCTGATCGAAACGGTACCGCTTTTTGGATTCACGGCAGTCCACCATGTGGTCATGAAAGAGGTCGTAGTGGCCACTGCACTTCCAGACTTGCGGGTGCATGATGATCGTGCAATCCAAACCCACCATTTCGAAGGTAGCGGGTGCGGAGCTGGGCTGGATCCGCTCATTGTGACGGCCGATCATGTCCTGCCACCAAGCTTCCTTGAGATTCCGTTTCAGCTCGACACCCAACGGTCCGTAGTCCCAAAAACCTTGGACGCCACCATAGATTTCGCTGGATTGAAACAGAAAGCCGCGGCGTTTGCACAGCGAGACGAGGGCATCCATCGACTTCATGAGGTTGATCGTGACAGCGTGGAGTGGGGGAGGTGAGGGACGGGACATGCCAGCGTGAATCGACCACCGCAAATTGCTGCCGGGAATCACGCTCGCGTTGAGCCAGAATGCGGACCGGACAGCAAGCTGACAAGGGCGGGCATGTTCCGCAGCGCCCGTCGAAACCAAGCAACGGAGCGACATCGGCTGCGAATTTCGCGGTCGTCAGCCCTGATTCGTTGGCCGAGTTGACAGGATGTGCACGACCGGGCACCCAGGAGTCTCAGTAGCGAGCACTCGGCACGGTCAGGGGCGTTGCCAGCTGGGTGTTTGCGCCCGACAAGGCAGCATCTCGCGAAGAGTTGATTTGGCGAGCAAGTGCGGCCACCCGTTGCGAAACCATGGGGTTGTCGCCCCCGAGTGCCAAGGCACGCTGGTAATTCTGCAAGGCTTGGACCGGATCACCTGAATTCTCACGCAGTCGTGCGAGCGCTAACCACGCTCGTTGTGAATTCGCGTTTAGCTGAACGGCGTCTTCCAGGTACTTCAGCGCGGTCTGTGGTTCGTTGTGTTCTTCGTAAAGACGTGCCAGCTCGATGCGGGGCTCTGCCGAGGCCGGGGTTGCGGACGCCCAGTTCTTCAGCAAGGCAAACGCGCGATCGGGACGCCCGGAATCGACCAGCAGGACAGCCAATCCGCGGTGGCAGTCGACGTGGTCGGGATCATGATCGAGGCATTGATTGTAAAGCGCTTCACTCTGCCGAATCAGATTGGGGTCTTGCCGCTGGTTTCCAAGCCGATGTGTTGTTGCGGCCAAGTTGTAGTAGCCGTCGGGATCCGTCGGGTTCGCTGCAATCGCCTTTTGGAATTTGTCCATGGCCGCCGTGTATTGGCCTTGGTTGGCCAAGGCTGCGCCCATGGAGTTGTTGCTGCTGGAGGCGAGTTGACACCCGCTGAGCAGGACTGCCAGCGTTCCCAGCGCGGCGGCTAAAAAGAGACTGAACCACGTGCGTATCGGGTGCGATTCGGCATACGGGACTGCCAACGACCCGGACGCCTGGTCGATCGTCTCATCATCGTCCGGATGGATCACTCGCCAGGGTGGTGTCCGTTGTTCTGGTGCCGATTCCTCCGGAATCGACTCTGCCGTGGCGCCGTGGGACAGCGGTCGTGCGGGAACTGGCATCTTCGCCTCAGTTGTGAAACAGCAGAACATCGACAGGCCCAGCCCGTAACGCTGGACTCCTGGGTGCTTAGCAGTTTCTCCCGATCGGCGACAAGAACAAATGCGGTCCGATCTGGATATCCGAGTGTGGAATGCCGTACCTTTCCGAGTTGAAAAACCTCGCGGCAGCGGAGCGCCGCGCGGATACCGGCCCACTCGCTCTCTGACGCGTTCGCTTGTGATCGATTTTCTCGCGTATCTAACTCTCCGGCTTTTGGTCGCCGTGATCGGGTGTATGCCAACGGACATGGGCGATTCCCTCTGCCGTCGGCTGGCGTGGCTGCTGGCGATCCCGATGGGTGTTCGTCGCAAAAGCATCGATGAAACGTACGCGCGTGTCTTTGAGGGCATGCCCCGACGCGATCAACAGACCTTAACGCTCGCCATGTGGCGACACCTCTTGGTCATGGTCTGCGAAATTGTCTGGGCCCAGCGCCGCATTCATCGCTGCAACTGGGGTGACTATGTTCAATTTCGTGGGAATCGCGAGATGTTGCTTCACTTGCTGGACGTACGCCCCACCGTGATGGTGACGGGGCATTTTGGCAACTTTGAAGTCGGCGGCTATTTGCTGGGCGTGATGGGACTGAGAACCACCTCGATCGCCCGCCGTCTCGACAACGCGTGGCTGCACGCCTGGGTCACGCGTTTCCGAAGCGCAAAGGGACAAGACATGGTCGATAAGCAAGGTTGCGCCGCCGACATCGACGCGCATTTGAACGCCGGTGGAACCCTCTCCCTTCTGGCAGATCAACACGCCGGCAGCAAAGGACTCTGGATGGATTTCTGTGGCGTTCCGGCGTCGTGCCACAAGGCCTTGGCGCTCTTCACGTTGACCAGCGGCGCACCGATGTTGGTTGGCTACACGCGCCGACTGGGAACGGCTCCCATGCAATTCGAATCTTGCTTGGTGGACGCCGCCGATCCAGCCAATGACCGCCGCGAGGTGACCGGGAGTACGAACGATCTGACGCGTTGGTACAACCAGACGCTGGAACAAATCATCGATACCGCGCCCGAACAGTACTGGTGGCTTCACCGGCGCTGGCGAGACCCACCCAACAAAGCCAAGCTGCGACTGGATCGACAGCGGCAGACAGCGAAGATGCGTGAAGCATCCCAAACACGAGCAGCGTAGCGTTTCGAATCTCAAACGGCGGCGGAAACCTTTCTTGAGCCGCACACCAGCAAGTCGGCCGATAAGGTCACCGTCAGTTCCGACAGACGGTCGATCGCCGGCTGTTGAGAACGACGACGACCGCGATAAGTCATCAGCAGGGCATCGGCGATCTGAGGGCCGCTGAGTGTGTGTTCTTCACGCCACTGGGTCCGCTGCAGCAGGGGCAGGCCCACCACCTCCATCTCTGCCGCCACACCCTCCCAGCGACTTCGCCGGACGCGGCCTGACTGGACCTGTTCGCGCAATTGCGAAAGATCATCCGCGCCGGGCACCGCGATGACGACGCGACCCTCGGGCGCCATGATGCGTTGCATCTCGTCCGTCGGTCGGCGCCCGAAAAACGATAGCACGCAATCGGCGGACGCATTCGGCAGCGGAAGAGGGCGATCCGCATTCGCCAAAACCCAAGTGGCCTGTTTCCACGACCGTGCCGCGAGCCGCAGTGCCCGTTTGGCGAGGTCGATCCCGCAGAAGTCGACGTTCGCGTGGGCAAACAGTTCGCGGCTGAACGTTCCCTCACCACAGCCGAGGTCGACGACGCGAGCGTGTTTGCCGCTGGCGTCGATGAGGCTGCGCAACTCGCTTACGAGCCCCGCCATCACGCCACTCTCAATCCATCGTCGCCTAGCAAGGACTGCCTCGTCGGGATCACCCGCCGCGATCGACTTGCGATCCTGCGGTTGAATCAGGCTCCAATAGCCCTCGCGGGATCGATTGAAGGTGTGCCCGACGGGACATCGCAGGCTATTGCCATCCTGGCTCAATAACGCGGTGCACCCGCGTACCGAACATCGCAATGGAAACATTGCACGTGCGGCGTCGCTCAGTTCACCGCAACGCGTTTAAACGCGACCACTTCGGCATCGCCACTGAAATCAGCAATCGCCTTCTCCACGGTCTTGCTATCATCCAAGGCGTAGAACTGGCTCAACAGGCAACGTTCTTGATCCAACAAGGTGTTGTCAGCAACGAAGCGATCTAGCTTCCCGGGCACAATCTTGTCCCAGATTCGTTCGGGCTTGCCTTCGGCTTTCAGTTCTTCCTTGATCGTCGCTTCGACCTCCGCCAAAACCTCGGGAGTCAACTGACGGCGACTGGCATACTGAGGGACGTTCTTCTGAGGCTTGCCAAGGTTCTCGGCGGCGTTCAATTCATTTTCCGCAATGATTTGCGCCTTCAAGCTCTCAGCTTCCTTCTCAACAAACTCCAACTCGAATTCGTCGGGTGTCAAGATCGAAGGCTTCATCGCCGCGATATGCATTGCCAGCCCGCGGAAAAACTGAGTGGCATCGTCTTGACCGCCATCCTTGTAAGAAACCAACACGCCGATCTTGCTCCCGGCGTGGATATAGGATGCGATGTGATCGCCCTCGAGCACCTGCACGTCAGCGACTTCAATCTTCTCACCGCATTTACCCGTTTCATCGACCAGGCGTGTTTCAACGCTTTGACCGTCGATATCAAGTGCCAAAACCTCGGCGGGCGTTTTGGCGCCCTTTGCCAAGGCCAGATCAGCGATCTCGTTTGTGAGCGCAATGAAGTCTTCGTTCTTGGCCACGAAATCGGTCTCGCAACTCAGTGCCAAGAGCAGCGCTGTGTTGCCTTCCATTTTCGTGACAACAACGCCTTCGTTGGCCTCGCGATCAGCTCGTTTGGCGGCGACTTTTTGGCCCTTCTTGCGGAGGTATTCCAGGGCGCCATCAACGTCGCCGCCAGATTCTTCCAAAGCCTTCTTGCAGTCCATCATGCCGGCGCCCGTCGCTTTTCGCAGTTCGCTGACAGCCTTGGCCGAAATGGTCGTACTCATGGTTCCTACGTGTCGTTGAAAATACGTGTGGTTGAAAAGGGGGAGGGTGTTCGGATGGAAGCCGTTGTTGCCAGACACCATCGCTGACACATTTCCACGTGAACCCGTTCGTTCACCGTTACCGTGTGACGGGGTGTCGGCCGCGTGCGCGTTATCGCGCACGCGGATGTTGACGGCTTCGCCCAGTCGCTAGCCTTCTGCGGGCGCTTCCGCGGCGGCAGCAACGACTTGGGCCTCAGCAGGAGCCGCTTCCGTTGCCGGCGTTT
>JBCCYK010000022.1:0-41163 GCA_039189905.1 Planctomycetota bacterium | reverse complement strand
CGAGCGCCTCGCCCGTCCAGGAAACAAAGGCGGTTGGGATGCAGAGTGTCGTGCCGTTTGGATTCTCAAGAATGTAGGCTGGGCTGGTCACGTCCCAAATGGTGTAACCGCGCGCCTGGGACGTCACGCGGATTCCGCCCGTTGGGAAACTAGAGCCGTCCGGCTCGCCTTGAATCAGTTGTTTCCCGCTGAATTCGGACAGCGTGCTTCCATCGCTGGTGGGTGATAGAAAACTGTCGTGCTTCTCGGCAGTGGCGCCGGTCAGCGGGTAAAAGATGTGTGCGTAGTGCGTGGCGCCTTTCTCAACCGCCCAGTCTTTCATCGCCGAAGCGACAATGTCCGCGACGTCGGCGTCCAGCTTTTCGCCCGACTCGATGGTCTGAAGCAGTGACTTGTAGACGGACTTTGGCAAGCGGTCTTTCATGACCGATTTGCTGAAGACGTTGGCCGCGTAATAGTCCTGTGCCGGGACATCCACGAAATCGATCGCGGCCGAACTTGGTGTGTAGTTCGTCGCGCTGGCAACGGCGGATTGGCGGGCATTGCCGCCACCGCCACTCAAGGCAGTCGAAGCAGCAGCCGATTTGGAGACCGAAGAGAGGGAGGGGGGAGTAAGCGTGGTGCTCATGTGAGATCCGTGGTGGATGGTGCAAAATGGACAAGCGACAACCCACGCGAGGCTCGTATCCTCGGATGGGCGACCATCACCAACGAAGTCCCAACCACGGGAGCGTGACGATACCTGCCGCCAAACGTACGCCCTCATGGCTTCGTGTTAACGCGCAATTTCCCTGCGGATCAGACACAAGCGACGTACACAAATCAGGGACTCGTCGCGGCTGTCCAATTCCACCAAGCGCTCGTTTCGAAGCCTGCAATGCACGGGCCGTTTGCAATCACGCTGACGCTGCGTCTATGGCTATTGCAGACTCATCGCCCGAATGAGCGGATGATGGGTTCGAGAAGTACCAATGACGCCCGAAAGAATTGGAATGAGACGGAACCAACCGGCAGCGAAGAGAAGATTCCTGCCGCAGTAGCGCGCATCTGGGTCCAAGTTGACCGCGATTTGCCCAAAGTAAGGGCATGGGTCGGGACCGATCGCCTCAATCAGCAGCTCTCATCTGAACTGCCCGCGGCCGTACGAGAACTCCCCTTCTGCGATGGAACGGGCAAGTATTTCTCGAGGTCAAGGAGTCGGGGACCATCGCTCTTTGTGACAGTGAGGTTAGCTAGGGAATCGTGGAAGATCACGCTGTTTGTGGCGAGAAGCCGCCACAACATCCCGTCAACTCCGTTCACCCAGAACATCCCGAATCGCAAATGACGCTACCAACCATGAAAGATCGAACTCCGAAAGACGCCGAATGCGACCATCGCTTCGAACTCGGCAGCTATACTCGCAACCTCGGGGTGTCAGTCATCCGCCTGCGAAGAGCGGTCTTTCATGAATGATTCATCGGATCAAGACTTTGAGGCAACGTGCGCGTTTGATTCCAATTCACCAGAAACCTCTGGGTTCTTTGGCGGCGTTCCTCCTCAGGTGTTGGGTGAAGGCGACCGTCTCGGTCGCTTTGAAATCAAGCGTCGTTTGGGCGTTGGTGGGATGGGAGCCGTTTACTTGGGCTTTGATCCCGACCTGGAGCGCGAGGTCGCCATCAAGGTGTTGAGCGAGACGGTGAGCGGGGACCAGGCTGCCTTGACTCGCTTTCGATCGGAGGCGCAGGCCGCCGGTCATCTGAATCATCCCAACGTCGTGGCTGTGTACGAGATTGGTGACGAGTCAGGGAATCCCTACATCGTGATGGAGTATGTTCCCAACGGTTCGGTCACGGATCTGCTGGTTGCGAAGAGTCCGCTCGATCTTGTCGAGTCAACGCGAATCATGGTCGACGCGAGTCGCGGGATCGCCGCGGCGCATGCGAAGGGATTGATCCACCGAGACATCAAGCCTGCAAACCTGATGGTTGGATCGAACGGGACGATCAAGGTGGCTGATTTCGGGTTGGCACGTGCCCGCCACCGATCCGGGGACGCGAACTTGACGCAACAGGGGCAGATTCTCGGCACCCCCTATTTCATGAGTCCTGAACAGTGCCAGGGAAGCGATTTAGATGCAAGGTCGGACCTGTACTCTCTCGGTGCCACTTTCTTCATGTTGTTGACCGGGGTCAGTCCCTATCAGCACTCCGGTTCCGCGATGGCCATTCTGGCGTCGCACATCAATGAAACGCCGCCGGATCCCAAGCAGCTCAATGCCAAGGTTCCAGCACCGTGTGTTCGCATCATTCATCGTCTGTTGGCGAAATCACCCGATGATCGCTACGCATCCGCCGAATTACTGATCGACGACTTGGTGGCACTGCTCAAGGTCTTGGAAGACCCCAACACGGCGACCGAAGTGCGATACCGTGGTACGATTCATCAGCCAAGAGAGATGTTTGATCTCCCCTCGGAAGTCTCCGGTGCAATGTCACGCATCGTGGAGCCCGGTGGGACGACAAGTAAGCTTCCGACGCTGGGTGACAACAGCGGGCCTTCCGAGAACACGCCATCGCGTGCACGATCATGGCTCGGCAGAAGAAGCAGAGCAATTGATCCCGTCGTTGAAAACGAAGCGTCCAAGACGCGATCGTCATCGGAAAGCGGTACCGCGGAGATGCCTGTCCAGCCGACGTCTTCCGACCAAGCCACGCCGACTCCTGTTCGCAAGCCATCGACGGAAGGCTATCGAAAAGAAGTCTACTCCGTCGAAGAGGGCCGATTTGTCCTATGGTGGCCCGAGAAGATCTCGGCCTCCGAAGCAAAGGAAGTGCAAGACTGGCTCACCATGGTCGGCAGAAAGCTTGAGCGAGTTGCTCAAGAGCAAACCGCCGGCCACGTTGCAGCAAAGTCGGAACCGCGTGGCGGAGCGCCGTCATCCCGTGATCCGTAGAACCTGCGACGGCTTCGCCCGAGTGATCCCTCTTGCTCGGTGCGGGGCAACGTTCTGCGAAACCCCTGTTTGATCGGTGAGGATGGGCTTCGAGAGTGTCTTGGGCCCGCGAAAATGCCTGGGTGGTCAGCCGAGGTGTTGCACGCGATATTGATAGGGCGAGACGAGAGATTAGGCGGGCTCGGCGTGGGGCCGGTGCATCAGATTGGACCCATTGACTGTCTCACCTGATCGTGTTGAGACGATCGATTGACGCGAGTGACGACTGTGAAGATCAAGCCGTTTGTGTTGTTAGGCGTTTGCGCAACCTCCGTGTGCTTGAGTGGATGCGGTTCCTCCAAAACGCCGACGGGCGGCGGCGACAAGAGTCCCCAACAGGTCCGGGTCAGTCCTGCGCTAGAGCAAAAAATCACGGACACCATCGAGCTGGTTGCGCGTACCCAAGCAGACGCGTCCGTGACCATTCGATCGCGAGTGTCCGGATTCTTACAGGAGACGCATTTTGAAGATGGCCAGCAGGTCAACGAAGGCGATCTGCTGTTCTCGATTGAGCCCGACGAATATCAGGCGATCTTGAACCAGGCGAACGCGCAGATCGACGTCGCGTTGACCAAATTGGAACTGGCACAAAAGACCTTCACGCGTTCATCCAAGTTGTTGGAAGCCAACGCGGTTTCTCAAGAGGAGTACGACCAAAACAAGGCGGCGGTCGCCGAAGCGCGGGCCATGGTGAAAGCCGCTCAAGCTGACGCGGCACGCGTGCAGCTCGATGTGGACTACACCAAGATCACATCACCCATCACCGGTCGCATTGATCGAGCCCTCTTAGATGAAGGGAACTATGTGACGGGTGGATTGACTGGCGGCACGGCCCTGGCAGATGTCGTCAGCAGTCGTCCGATGAAGGCGGTTGCCAATGTGGATGAGAATGTTCGACTGCAGTTCATGCGTCGCCAACGTGAGATCGCTGGCGCCGATTTCAAGGAGGCGGATCGCCTCGCCGAGATGCAAATTCCGTGCGAGTTGCAGCTTCCAGACGAAGACGACTTTCCACGCAAGGGCGTTCTCGACTACGCCGAAGTGAAGATCAACCAGACAACAGGGACGTCTCAGATTCGCGGTGTTTTTCCGAACGACGATGGCCTGCTGAAAGCCGGCATGTTTGTCCGTCTGAGGATCCCCGTTTCAGATGAATACGCCGCCGTGATGGTTCCAGACCTGGCGATCGGCACCGACCAGACAACCAAATTCGTCTTGGTGGTCAATGATCAAAACCAGGTGGAGGAACGGACCATCACCACGGGCAGTCGTCGTGGAACACTGCGAATCGTTCGCTCGGGATTGAACGCGGGGGAACGCGTGATCGTTGCAGGCATGCAGTTGGTCCGTCCCGGCGCGACGGTTGACGCTCAGACGGTGACGGAAACAGAACCAAGCCAAGCGGCGCCCCCCGACCCGCCGGTTGATGAAGCAACGGAGGATCCTGCGTTGATGGAGGATCAGCAGGCGGCCAAAACGCTTTCACGGAAGGCGGGTTCGTTGGGGCGTCGAGCTTAAAGACATGTCTCAGTTCTTCATCCACCGTCCGATCTTTGCGTGTGTCATCTCCGTGCTCATCGTGCTTGCGGGAGGCATCTTCGTTTGGACCTTGCCGGTCGCGCAGTATCCGGACATCACACCGCCTTCGGTCAAAGTCACGGCCAAGTACGCCGGCGCCAGCAGCGAAGTCGTCGCGGAAACCGTTGCGGCTCCGATTGAACAGCAAGTCGTCGGCGTCGAGAACATGCTTTACATGTCCAGCCAAGCCACCAACGACGGCGGCTACGCGCTGACCGTCACGTTTGATGTCGGGACGGACTTGGACATGGCTCAAGTCCTGGTTCAAAACCGTGTCAACCTGGCGCTGCCGGTTCTTCCTGCGGAGGTGAAGAGCACGGGGGTCTCGGTCGTCAAGAGTTCGCCCAACTCGTTGTTGGCGGTCACGTTGTTCTCTCCGGATGAATCGCGTGATCAGCTTTATCTCAGCAATTACGCCACCATTCGCATCAAAGATGAATTGGCGCGGATCACGGGTGTCGGCAGCATCAGCATCATTGGTCAGCGTGATTACAGCATGCGAGTCTGGTTGGACCCGGACCGCATGGCGGCGCTGCAATTGACGGCTGGGGACGTCATCGATTCGTTACGCGAGCAGAACGTGCAGGTCGCGGCCGGCGCGATTGGCAGGCAGCCGGTCCCCAGTGGACAGGACTTTCAATACACCTTGAAGACCTTGGGGCGTCTCACGACCGTCGAACAGTTTTCGGAGATCGTGATTAAAACGGGCGAGGAAGGCCAGATCGTGAAGCTTCACGACGTGGTGACCGATCGCTGGACAGCGGAGGACGGGAAAGAGTACGGCGGCATCGAATTTGGTGCGGCCTTCCTGGACACGATGTGCAATCTGGACGGCGTTCCCGCATCGGGATTGATGATTTATCAGTTGCCAGGTTCCAACGCTCTGGACACCGCAGACGGGATCCGGGCGAAGATGGAGGAGCTGAAAGCACGGTTCCCTCAGGGGATCGAATATTCCATCAGCTATGACACGACGCCGTTCATTGGCGAATCGATCCACGAGGTCTTTAAGGCCTTGCGTGACGCCATTGTGTTGGTGGCGATCGTCGTGTTGGTGTTCCTGCAGTCCTGGCGCGCCGCCATCATCCCCTTGATCGCGGTCCCCGTCGCGATCATTGGGACCTTTGCCGTGATGGCAGGCATTGGTTTCAGCCTCAACAATCTCTCTCTGTTTGGGTTGGTGCTGGCGATCGGCATCGTGGTGGACGATGCGATCGTGGTTGTGGAGGCGATCGAGCATAAGCTGGAACACGGCGTTGGACCGGTTCAAGCGGCTGAAGAGGCCATGCGTGAGGTAACGGCACCCATCATCGCGATTTCCCTCGTCCTGATGTGCGTTTTCATCCCGTGTCTGTTTATCTCGGGAATCACGGGGCAGTTTTTTCAACAGTTTGCGGCGACCATCGCGGTGTCCACCTTCTTCAGTGCCGTGAACTCCCTAACACTCAGTCCCGCGCTCAGTGCTCTGCTCTTGCGTCCAAAATCCGAGCAGCGCGACCCGCTCAGTCGTCTGTTGAGTCTCGGCCTGGGTTGGTTCTTTGATTGGTTCAACCGATTTTTCAACACGACGTCCGCAATCTATGCGAAGACGGCCGGCACGCTGGTTCGATTGTCTTTGATTGTCCTGTTGGTCTACGGCGGGCTGTTGTGGGCAACGTACAAGACCATGTCATCGGTCCCGACGGGCTTTGTCCCGGCTCAAGACAAAGGCTACCTACTGGTCGATGTCCAGCTCCCTGATTCGGCGTCGCTGGAACGCAGCGAGGACGTCGTCCGTCAGCTCAGTGAGATGTTGGTGGGTGACCGGAGCGGCGACAGCAAAGCCTTGGCCGCGTCCGTCGAGGCACCGGATGCAGAATCGCATGAGACAACTGGTAACGAAGACGGGGGCGGCATCCCCGGTGTTGCCCACTCATTGGAGGTCGTTGGGCAGAGCTTTGTCCAGGGAGCGGTGGGCTCGAACTTTGCGTCGATTTTCGTGATCCTCAAGCCGTTTCACGAACGGACCGGCGATGACACGTATTCGGATGCGATCGCGGCCAAGCTCCGTGGCATGATTGCCAGCAAGATTCTGGACGCGCGCGTTTCCGTGTTCGGACCACCGCCCGTGGATGGTCTTGGGAGCGGCGGTGGTTTCAAGATCATGGTTCGTGATATCGGTCAACTGGGATTGTCAGAACTTGAGAAAGCCACAACGGGCGTTTCCATGTCCGGCACCCAAGACCCCACGATTCTAGGCATGCAATCTGGCTTTCGAGCCAACACGCCCCAGATGTTCGTGGACGTCGATCGAGAAAAGTGCAAGCAGATGAACGTGTCCCTGAACGAAGTGTTCACGGCTTTGCAAACGTACATGGGTGGTTTCTACGTCAATGACTTCAACGCGTTTGGCCGCACTTGGCAGGTCAATCTTCAGGCCGACCCGAATTTCCGCCTGACGCCCGACCAGATCTCACAGCTACACGTCCGGTCGGGAGCCGGTGAGATGATTCCGCTGGGCGCACTCGCGCAGGTCCGCGATACGACGGGGCCAGCGCTTGTCACGCGGTACAACGGCTTCACGGCGGCCTCGATTAACGGCTTGGCAGTTCCCGGGGTGAGTTCCGGTGACACCATCAAGACCGTGGAACGGGTGGTGGCGGACCAGTTGCCCTTTGGATTCGATACCGAATGGACGGAGCTGACGTTCTTGCAGATTCGCGCCGGCAACACGGCTTTGCTGGTGTTTGCACTGGCAGTGGTGTTGGTTTACCTGGTGCTCGCGGCACAATACGAAAGTCTCAGGTTGCCGCTTGCGGTCATCTTGGTGGTGCCCATGTGCTTGCTTTGTGCCGCGCTGGGCGTGGCCTTTTCAGGCATGGATATCAATATCTTTGTCCAAATTGGCTTCGTTGTGTTGGTCGGCCTTGCCAGCAAGAATGCAATTCTGATCGTCGAGTTTGCAAAGGAAGAGCAAGAGTCGGGACGCAGCAAGTTTGACGCGACGATCGAAGCTTGTCGCTTACGACTGCGGCCGATCATCATGACGTCGCTCGCCTTTATTTTTGGCGTTGTTCCCTTGGCACTTGCATCCGGCGCTGGCGCGGAGATGCGATCGACGCTGGGCGTCGCGGTTTTCTCCGGCATGCTCGGGGTCACCTTCTTTGGCGTCTTCCTGACACCGGTGTTCTATTACGTGCTTGCACCCAATGACTTCGTCGGCGAAGGGCACGCGGCAAAGCCCTAGCGGAAGGTGCCAAAGCCTTGACGAATCACCCCTCCCCGAAATCTCGCTTGAGGCTCGATTTCGACCCTCCCTTCGCTCCGCGTGGGAGGGTGATGTTCAGCGAGATCAATAACAAGTGTCAGCCGTCCAGCACCATCTTGGCTTCGTTTCAGTCGCGTTGGGGGTGCAGCCATCCAAGATCGACCAGGAAGTCATCCATCTCTTTCATCGTGAGGCCGCGATACGGCTCCTGATTGAAGAAACCGTGCGCCTGCCCTTCATACGTAACCAGTTCGCATGAATTGCCAGCCGCCTCCGAGTCTTGCATGAAGAACTTGGCCCCCTTCATGAGCTGGTCATTGGTGCCAAAGAACATGATCATCGGTGGTTGCTTCGTGGGGGCAAAGTTCAATGGTGACACATTCTTCATGGACGTTCGCGCGCGGGAGTCAATCGCTTCAATTCGCTTGATTTCTTGTGACGTCATACGGCTGTCGGGCGCCACGACGAGCGCGGGATTGAACAGAACCATGGCGTCGGGCTTGGGCGAGACCGACAGGTCATCGGTCTTGGCATTGAAGTCATTGATGAGCATGGTGCAGGCTGCGAGATGGCCTCCCGCCGACCCTCCCCCCGATGCGATGCGTTCGGGGTCGATGCCCAACTGCGGGGCGTTGCTGCGCACCCAACGCATGGCGGACTTGGCGTCCTCCACGCAGTCTTCGACCTTGACCGGGTAACGTGACGACACGCGGTACTCCACGGTTGCCGCGACCATGCCTCGCGACGCAAGATGCTTGCAGTGTTGTTCGAACTGCGTCGGTGAACCATTCGACCAACCGCCGCCAAAGAAGAAGACGATCGCCGGTTTCGTTCTCGCCGGGTCACTGCCAAAGACATAGAGTGGCAATGGGACACCGTCGACCTCCCTGTAAATGAACTTCTCGCCGCCTTGGGGCGCTTTTGCGGGCTTCGTCTGTTTGGCGGGAGCAGATTGATTCGAGCCACCTTTCCCAAGCAGCACCGCGACCTCCGTGATCGAAAGCTTGCCGTCCTCGTTGGCATCCAATTCCGGTCTTCGTTTGATCAGCCTCGGGCCCGCTTTCTGCAGGTAGGCTTCCGCCTCGGCGGCCGTCAGTTTGCCATCTCCGTTCGCATCCGCGTTTGGGAATCGGTTGAGTCCAGCGGCCAGTTGCGGATTCGTATCGGAGGTTTGGCCATTCACCTTTCCCGGCGCCAATAGGATGCCAAAGGTCAGAAGGAACAACGTCGGTCGCACCGCCGCGTTTCCAAGCGAGCAGCAAGAAGAGTTTGTTTCAAGCGTGATGTGACGCGTGTTCCGCATGGCTGGCTACCCTATCTCATTTTGGTGGTCGAGTAATCACTTGAGTTACCGAAGCAGTTTAAGCGACGCGGATGCTCGATGCGTCGAGTTCTTGCCGCCCCAAAACCGTTAAGCTATCGCTTGACGTAGTTTGTTTCGCGAAGGTCTCAAAATCCTAAACCGTAGCCGGTTTGATACCCCCGCGTACAAGTGTCGTTGGCGCGCTGAATGGAAAACTGGATTAGGAATGAAAACGCGGATTGTCTCTTGTTGCCTGTGTTGGCTGCTTGCTTTGTCGGGTTTCGCGGCGAAACCGCCGAATGTCTTGTTCATCATTTCAGATGACCTCACCGCAACGGCGCTGTCATGTTATGGCAACCAAGTCTGCCAGACGCCCAACATTGACAAACTGGCCGCCCGAGGAACTCGCTTCACGCGGGCCTATTGTCAGGCGACCTACTGTGGGCCTTCGCGGGCATCGTTCATGTCGGGGTACTATCCTCACGCAACGCGTGTTTTTGGCTATGTCAATCCTCGGCCGGTGATTGGGGATCGAGAGATGTGGTCAGAGTTCTTTCGGAACCGTGGGTACTACGCGGCCCGCATCAGCAAGATCTTTCACATGGGCGTGCCTGGGGGAGTGGAGGTTGGGGCAGACCCGATCAAGCACAATCAGGGTCATGGGGCCGATGATGAGCGGTCGTGGACCGAGCGATTCAATAGCCCCGGTCCCGAGTGGCGGGCCGCCGGCGACGGCGAAACGCTAGAGAACAACCCGGATGGCAAACGCCCTGTTGTAGGGGGCAACACCTTTGTGGTTGTGGAAGCCGACGGTGACGATGGCGTTCATTCCGATGGCATGACGGCGATGAAAGCCATCGAACTCCTTGAAACGCCGCGTGAAGATCCTTTTTGGATTGGCGTCGGGTTTGTGCGGCCCCATGTCCCGTTTGTGGCGCCACGGTCTGACTTCGCGGCTTTCAAACCGTACCGCAAGTTGACTCTGCCGGAGAAGATCCCCGGCGATTGGGATGACATTCCCAAAGCGGGCATCAATTACAAGACCAGCGTCAACATGAAGATGGACATCCGCCGGCAGAAAAAGGCACTGGGCGGCTACTATGCGTCCGTGGCGTACATGGATCGACAAGTCGGAAAGGTCCTGGACGCGTTGGAACGCTCGGGTCAGGCAGACAACACGATCGTGGTCTTCACAAGTGATCATGGATACCACCTGGGTGAGCACGACTTTTGGGCCAAGGTCTCCTTGCGCGACGAATCGTCGTCGGTCCCACTCATCGTGAGTGTTCCGGGAAAGGAGCCCGGCGTTTGCGATCGCTTTGTCGAGTTGATTGACTTGTATCCTACCACCGCCAGCCTGTGCGGCCTGAAGATTCCAGAGCGATTACAGGGAAGCGATATCTCCGCGTTGCTGGATGACCCCACGTCCCAGGTTCGCGCGACCGCGTTTTGTGTTGCGCCGATGCGAAAAGGTTTTCTGCTTCGAGATGAACGATACGCGTTCATCCAATACGGCGAGGACGCTTCGAAGGGAGTGGAACTGTTCGATATGCGGCGCGATCCGGCACAGCACGTTAACCTGGCGGATTCACCTCAACACACCTCGTTGGTCAGCCGTTTTCAGTTGCAACTCGCCGATAAACTGGAACAGATCCGAGACAATGATCTCTGAGTCGGCGCCCATGACAACTTGCTTTGCGGAATGGTGCAGCTAGGCTTCTGCGAAGTCGTCCACGATTCGGTTGGGACGGTCGCTTCCCACATCTTGTCAAACCGTTCTCGCTAGGAGCCAGCACCTCGTGCCCATTTTTTTACTTCGAATCTCTGGGATCGTCGCGTGCGTTCTCGCTTCCCTCGTGGCCACAAACGCATTTGCAGATGAGGCACCCAATGTGATCTTTGTGCTAGCCGACGATTTAGGGATCGGCGACCTCTCGGCAACGAATCCCGATTGCAAGATCAAGACGCCAAACCTGCAGAAGATGGCTGAGGAGGGCATCACCTTCTTGGATGCTCATTCATCAAGCGCGGTGTGTACACCAACCAGGTATGGTTTGTTGACAGGACGCTACAACTGGCGTTCGCGCTTGGCGCGGGGTGTCCTGAGCGGCACAAGCGAACACCTGATTCCAGCCGATCGGCCCACGGTTGCTCATTTGTTGAAGAGAGCGGGTTATCACACGCAGATGATCGGCAAGTGGCACTTGGGTTGGGACTGGGCCAAGGTTGGTGAGGGCAAGAAGAAGACGATCGATTTCACACAGCCGGTCAGGAATGGCCCGGACATCAATGGTTTCGATGGCTACTACGGTCATTGTGGTTCGCTCGATATGCCGCCCTATGTATGGGTGGACACGGGCAAGGTGACCGCGATTCCGGAGCGTGAGGAAGGTGTGACGCGATCCGAAGCGCCCTACGGTTGGTATCGCAAGGGGCCCATCAGTCCTGATTTCAATATCCCCGAGGTGCTTCCGCACCTGTTCGACAAAGCGATCGATCATGTGGCATCGCGTTCGGAAGCGGCGCGGGACGGTAAACCGTTCTTCCTGTATCTCGCCTTGCCTGCACCTCATACTCCGATCGTGCCGGTACCGCCGTTCAAAGACGCCAGTGGTATCAACCCGTACGCCGATTTCGTGATGCAGGTCGATCACCACATGGGGCAATTGTTGGGGTCACTCAAGGAAGCGGGCATCGACGACAACACCCTGGTTTTCTTTACCAGCGACAACGGTTGCTCACCGCAAGCAAATTTCGATGTTTTGAGCCAGCATGATCATGATCCCAGTGCAGGCTATCGCGGACACAAGGCCGACGTCTACGAAGGCGGGCATCGCGTTCCCTTTTTGGTACGTTGGCCAAACGGAATCAAGCCGAGTCAGACGACGCAAGCCGTCACATGCCTCACGGATTTCTACGCCACGATGCGGGAACTCACAGGACAAGCTGAAGAGGCGATGGGCGGCGAGGACTCCTTTAGCCTCAAGCCGGTATTCGAAGGATTGGCCTCGTCTGGCAGGACCACGTTGGTGAGTCATTCCATCGGTGGTTCGTTTTCCATTCGAGAAGGGGATTGGAAGTTGTGCCTGTCGGCAGGCAGTGGTGGCTGGAGCGCGCCGCGCGAGCCCGACGCGAAGAAGCAGGGACTTCCGTCCATGCAGCTGTTTGACTTGAAGAAGGATCGAGCAGAACAGCGTAACTTGATCGCGGAGAATCCGGCCAAGGTGCGTGAACTTCTGGAGCGACTGGATCAAGAAGTGAATCGGGGGCGATGCACGCCAGGAGAGATGGTTGCCAACGATCGCGACGTCAAATTCCTGCCCGATGGCGCGACGATGCCATGAATGGAACGACGCCCGGCGTCGACAGCGTGGTATCCGCAGTGTTATGAAGACGCTTTGATCGGCAGGGTGAATTCAAAACGACTTCCTCCGGTCGGATTCGGCTGGAACGCGATTTCACCACCGTGTCGCAGCACTGCCTTGCGACAGATAGCGAGGCCGACTCCGGACCCAGGGTACTGTTCGGTGGAATGAAGTCGCTGAAAGGGTTTGAAGATTTTCTCGACGAAATCGGGTTCGATACCAATCCCATTGTCCTCCACGAAGAGTCGCCATTGTGTCGACTCCTGTTTCGCGGAGATTCGTATCACCGGGGCTTCATCACCGGTGAACTTCAACGCGTTGCCGATCAAGTTGTAATAGAGCTGTGTGAGTAGGCGCGAATCACCGCAGACCGTTGGAAGAGAAGCACAGTGGATGGTGGCGTTCGTTTCATGGATGCGCATCTCGAGGTCTTCAAGCACGCCACTGACGATTTCGTTGAGGTCGAGTTGTGTTTTCGCCAGCTCTTTGGTGCCGGTCTTGGAGAGCGCCAGCAGGTCCTGGATGAGCGACCGCATCCGCACGGCCGACTTTTGGATGTAGGTGAGGAATTGTTTGCTATCGGCATTGAGTTTTTCGGGGGGAAGCTCCTCTTCTAGCAACTGCGAGAACGTTGTGATTTTCCGCAGCGGTTCTTGCAGGTCATGGCTGGCGACAAAGTTGAACTCCTGGAGGTCTTGGTTCCGGCTGCGCAGTTGCTCGTTTGCTTTGGTGAGCTCATCTCGTGTTCCTTCCAGAGCTTCATGCTTGGACTTTAGGTGGGCGAGCTGCACATATTGATAGGACACGTCCTGAATGGCGATGAGGGCGTGTCCACTCGTCTGCGGGATCCGTCGCACTTCGGTCTGTTGGATCATCCGTTCACACGCTAGGCCCTGTCTCGCGGGCAGTGGCAAGAAATGCTTATGAAACGAAGCCGAGAAGGTGGCGGGCAGCCCCGTGTCGAGCACTTGAAGCAGTCGGTTCTTGTATCGTGACTCTCCCACGCTTGGGAAGAGTTCCGTCAAGACCTGACCAACCGCATCCTCCTTGCGTATGCCAGACCACTCTTCCAGAGTCTGGTTCCATAGGCGGACCGTTAGCGATTGATCCACGATCAAGGCACCGATCGGCAGCAAATCAAGCATGCCCGATGGGTCGATTGCGTCGGTTTCCCAGTGAGGTTGGCGAGCACGCAAACCGTGTGTCTCTGGGCATTCCCGCGCGTAGGCCTCGCATACGTCAGTGGTCATGCGTAGATGGCCAAGAGTCGCGAGAGCAAACTCGTTAGCGATCCCAGGCGAAACGCAATCACGACCGAACCGTGAACGTCCGAATCATCCACGCTGAAATCGGTATCTGCGATCAAGATCGATCCGACTTCGGATGAATCGTCGGCCTTCGAATCGACGAGATCGGGCAAAGAGTCTTTGAAGTAGAACTCGGGAACCCGGTACTCCAGGTCCGCGTCGATCGCATTGGCGAGCGAGCCCAAAACGCCGTTCAGAACGATGTTCCCGATTTCGGATAGAATCCCCGCCAGCTCAAAGTCGGCGATGGCCTCGCCTTCTTCGTAGCCGCCAAGGACTGCTGCGAGCTTTTGTCCCGATTCGACAGGAAAGACCAGCAGCGCGTTCCCGGAGACATCCCCCCTGAAGCTTTGAACGACCGACATGCCGCGTTGTTCCGGATTGTTCTCCGGCATGGACGATTCGACTCGGATCTGTGGGATTCGCAGCGAGATGCGCGACCCGATCAGTTCGCTGAGACTGGAAGCGGCACGGCCGACTCCGATGTTGACCGTTTCATTAAGAGCGTCGATCTCCTCTTCTGAAAGATGCATCTCAGACGGCTCCGGACGAAACGGACTCGATGGCGTTCTCGACCGTTTCCAGCAGCGTTTCCTTTGAGTAGGGCTTGTTGAGGAAACCAAAACAGCCCAGTTCGTCGACCTTTTTGCGACTGCTCTCCTGGATATCAGCGGTTGCCACGATGACCGGTTGCGTGATCCCTTTTTCGCGAAGTGCGGCAATGAACTCAAACCCGTCCATCACCGGCATGAGCAAATCAGAGATGACCAGGTCGGGAGTGTGTTCGTCAAAGGCATCAAGGCCTTCCTGGCCGTCGGCAGCCTCGATCACTTCATAGCCAGCTTCTTTCAACGGCCCCGAAAGAAAGCGTCGGCGTGAAAGGCGTGAGTCGTCAACAACCAAGATCTTTTCGGAATTCATACAGTGCCCTCGTGCGTTATGCCATTCCCCGTGAGCGAAAGGCTACGCCATGAAATGGTCTCCATCACGCTCGGAATGATTGAAATCCAAGTGATTTCTATTACTCGTCGGCTTTAAGACGCCCAAGCCAAGCATCACGACCGGGGTGTATGCGATCCGAGCCATTTTGGATGGTTTCGGTTGCCAGGCTGCGCATTGGATGCCAGCCTTCGTGGGGCGTGGACGTCCACCCGTGACGCTCAGTGCCCTTGAAACGGGATTCTCTGGCGTCGGTGATAACATGAACGAAACGCAAACATTTCATCTGCTGGTCGTGGATGATGACGAGTGTGATCGTCAACTCATCAAGCGATACTTGCGTTCGATCGAAACGCCCGTACAGCTTCATGAGGCCACCACGGCGTCAGAAGCAGTGGCGCTCTGCAACCGGCGCGGAATCGACCTCGTCTTGCTGGACATGCGGCTTGTGCGGACCCAGGGTGAGGAGACCCTGGCGGCCTTCCGTCAGGGCGCACCTTCCGTCCGTTTGGTGGTCGCGAGCGGGTTGGCGCCCGAGGCAGCCAAGACGTTGGCTGATGCCTACAACGTTGTTGAGTTTGTTGAGAAGTCTGACATCAACGCGCAGCTAGTCGCGCGACTGGTGGCTGACTCATACCCGTTCGGGGTTGCCGCCGTCGACGACAGCACGGCGCTCCGTGTCTTGCTGGTCGAAGATGAGGAAGCCGATCTCTATTTGCTGAAGAGACTGGTCACCGCTGCGGCAGACGGACCGGTCGACATCGACACGGCCTGCGATGGCTTGGATGCGATGGAACGGCTGACTCAAATGGTTGCATGCGAACCGACACAGCTACCGGATCTGATCACATTGGATCTCAATATGCCACGCAAGGATGGCTTTCAAACCCTTCGAGAGCTCAAGGCGCATTCCGAACTCCGCGAAATCCCCGTGATCATTCATTCGACGTGTTGCATGCCGGCGGATCACCCCAGCGAACTCGCGTTGGCCGATGCGATCGTGCCCAAGCCCAGCACGCGTCAAGAAACCGACGCGTTTGTGAGCTACCTTCGCGGTCACTGGCTTCGTGGAACGAGCTCAGACCATGCGTCTATCGGCCATGCGGTTTGACGAGCTCACAGTTGTTTTGTTCTGTCATGGTGTCGTCCGGGGCGCAAAGGGATGCCAGCAGCGGCAGGCACTCTAGGATCGCTTCACGCGTCGGTCCGAAGTCAAGCAGGCACGCGATCTCCGTGACTCCGATCTGTTCGAGCTCGGTTAGCATTTTGCGGCATGTGTCTGGCGTCCCCAAGAGTGATCGTCGGCCCAAGAATTTGTCGAACATCCAGTGCAACATGGCTTCGCGATCCGGCTCCGACAAGGAATCGATCTCGGCGTCGCGGCCATTGCTGATGGCAAGGTTCTTCAGCAGGCCAAGGTTGGACCGTAGGTAGTCGCAGTACGGTTGCTCCGCGTGCCTGCGAACCGTGTCCAAGTCCCGGCCGACCAGGGTGTGCATGGCGACGGAAACTTGGCCTTCGTTGGTTGTCTGTGTGCCACGATTGTGACCGGCACTAGCCCAGGCGTCTCGATAACGCTGAATGTTGGCAGCGAGATCCTCCACGTTCTGGTTGAAGAGGTGCGTGACAATGTGGTAGCCCTTCTGACCCGCCAAGACGAACGAATCCGGATTGCCTGCGATCGTCATCCACACGGGAAGTTCCTGCTGAACCGGCGTCGGGTAGACTCCCACGTCAATGGACTCGCCCACACCATTGCGTCGCGCGACGGTTTCTCCCCGCCACAGTTTTTGGACTTCTTCGATACCCGCATGCATGTGTGTGTGGCGATCTTCATAGTGATCCGGGGCCAGGGCAAAGTCGTTCGGATGCCAGCCAGAAGCGAACGCCACATCCACCCGGCCACCGGAAAGGTTGTCGACCATCGCCCAGGATTCCGCAACTTCCACGGGATCGTGTAAGGGCATCACGACACTGCCCGCACGAAGGCGGATGCGATCGGTTTCGCGTGCCAATGCCGCATGGAGGACTGCTGGACTGGGATACAGACATCCAAACTTGGTGAAGTGGCGTTCCGGAACCCAAATGCCCGAAAAACCATGTTGATCCGCGAACTGCGCTGCTTCAAAGAACAGGCGATAGCGATCTCCCGTCGGGTCGTCCTGCTGATCACCAAAGAACATCAGTGACAGATTCACCGTCGATGGCGTCGAGTCCCCATCGGTTTTAACACTGGGTTTGGCGCTGGGCTGCGACCTACAGGGCTCATCACCGTTTGCCCAGTCCGTGATGGCATCAAAGCATTGTTCCTGGGTACCGTGAAAGTCCGTTTCCACCCAATTTCCCGATGGGGTTTCCCCGGCGGGCCAGACGGAGTAACGCCCGTTGGCCGCATGTCGCACCACGGTGTGTTGTTCGCTCGCGATGGGATCGATGACTTGCACGTTCATGGGGTCTGCTTCTCGATCACACCTAAAAGCGATACAGCGCGGCCGCGACTTCTAGTCCCGCCGCAACACTCAAGACCAGCACGACCTCGTCCGGTTGCGGGCGATGACGCTGGTTCATGTTTCTCCAGGCCGCCGTCATGCCGGAGGTGAAGCGATCGCCTTCCTCGCAGGTTGCGTCGATGACAATGACATCATCGGCAAGCCTCTGTTTGAAATCAGCCAGGAACGATCCCGAAATCTGTGGAGGAATCACGTAGCGAATGTCTGACCACGTCATCGATTCCGCTTCCAACAGGTCCAGTGCTGTTCGCAGCGAGGCGTCTAGAAACGCATTCTCCGACGCATCGTTTCGATGCACGATTAGGACGGGGCGTCCATTCTGATCCTGGGTGTGGGTCCGGATCGTATCGGCATACTCGGGGTAGCGCCGTGTTGCAAAGGAAATAAAGCCTTGGCAGCGATCCTTGGCATCTGAGATACCTAGCAGCAGAGCACTTCCCTCTTCGCTGATCCCACGTTGAACTTCACCGCGTTCGGGATCGTTGTTCTCGACTTCGGCGGCCGTGATCAGCGCGAATCGTTCACGAGTCGCTAATCCGGGGTTGCCGCCAACCAAGGATGGCAAGAGTTCGCATGCAGACAAGCATGCCATCAACGTTCCACGGCCGCCATCCGAGGCATCAAAGGCGAGGGTCCGGTCACCGGTTTCGGTAGGCCCTTCCGCGTTGATATCCAGTTCCCCGACGAGAATGGCTGCGACGGCGGGTTCGCTGAGGTATTCGTCACGGTAAACGCCGGCATGGATGGCGAGTGCAATCTGGCTACGTTGAATCTCGGCCGCAGCGATGACCTGCTGCGCGGCGTCGGATGCCATGGTGAGGACGTCGGTCGTCTGGGTGGCAAGAGCGGAGGTGACCAGACGTACTGCGGAGCGCGGACGGATGATGCGAGTGATAGGTTCTCCCAATTCGGGAGCGGCACGAAGCACTTGTGTGCTATTGGGGTCATTGTCCTGAACTCGATCGGGTAAATCGTCCATCCGGTACAGTGCCGTGCCGATCGTTTGCCCTGAACCGCTGATCGCGAAAACGGTTCGGTCGCCCGCCTGGACGCGCCCCTTTTGGATCTGATCCATCATGGCGACCCAGTGAGACGTGCTGGCCGTGTTTCCACGTTCGGGAAGGTTGTTGACGGTGTTTTCGGAATGACTGACCGTCTCGCCGAAGACACGGTTGAGCTCATCCATCGCCCCTTCGATCGTCTTGGACGAGGTTTGGTGGATGATCAATTGATCAACTTGGCCTGGTTTCCACCCATGGCGGTCCATCACTTGGCACGCGTGTGGAACGGCATGCTCAAGCGTGACCGCAGAAGCACGAATCGGGTCCGTCAGCATGATCGCGCCGCCATGCGAGCGGTCGGTGGCCTTCGCAACGCAAAGGTCGTGGTAACGACCCGCAGAGTAAAGGTCGATGGACTCAAAGCCCGCGCCGCGCTCCGACATCTCGACGATGACCGCGGCGCCCGCATCACCCAAGGTGAGGCAAGCGAGTCGAGGGTCCATGAATCCGTCAATCTCTTTCTGAGCCGTGTCGCTCAGGTGGGAGATGTATTCGCCGCTGACGACCATCGCGCGCCGAATCGGTCTGCTGGATTCCTGATCGCTCTCGACGTGGAGCATGGACTGAACGAGCCGCAATGCGGTGAAGAAACCAGCACAGGCATTGCAAATATCCAGGGTGACGGCCGATCGCATGGCGAGTTGATCTGCTAAGACCGCGGCCGTTGTCGGTTCATAGGAAACCTGAAAGTTGGGCCCGTCGTAGCGTGAGATATTGCACGCCACCAGGAGGTCAATCTCGGTCGCGAGGTGCCGCGATCGTGCGAGGCAGTCCTGTGCCGCCTTACGTGCCAGGTCAATCGAGTATTCGCAGTTGCCCGCGACGCGTCGGGAGCGAATTCCCGACATCTCCTCGAGTGGGAAATCCAACGGCTGGTGACAACCATTGACGACCTGGGCGGTGGATTGCACGGTTGACGGCAAATACACACCCAGGCTCTCGACCACCATGCGCGGCGAGCGAATGCTCGGGCGTACGGTATTTTCACTGGTTGGCACGGCCTTGATTTCGCTGCTTGGAACCGCGTTCGTCGAACCGTCGGAGGACTTGCTGAGCTCTTCGTGAGAAGGTTCGGCAATGACGGGATCGGCCATCGCCGTCACGCTCGCAAGTTGACGAATGGTTTGGTGTTGAAAGAGCCGTTCGACGGGTACGTGCATGCCGCGTTCGGCCGCTTTGTCAACCGCGCCGATCGCTTGCAAGGACGCGCCGCCAAGCGTGAAGAAGTTGTCGTCGATCCCGATCTCAGATGTGTCTAGGACCTCGCGCCAGATCTCCAGCCAACGTTGCTCCAACTCCGTTTCGGGTGGTGCGATCTCGCGGTCATCCTCCCGAACCGTTTCCGTTGACGGGGCCGATTGCAGCAGCGACTTGCGGTCAACCTTGCCATTCGGATTCAAGGGCAACGCATCGACGAACTCGAACTGACGCGGGATCATCGCGCTGGGAAGCTGGGTTGCCAACTCGGTTCGAAGGCGTGGGACGTCCAGCTCGGGGCTGGCCGCGACAAGAAAAGCTATCAACGTGGGTGACTTTGAGTCTCCGCCCGTGCGGAGGACGACCGCAGCATCACGAATACCGGCAACCCGACGCAGGCAGGTCTCGATTTCGCCCAGCTCCATACGATGGCCATCGACTTTGACCTGGTTGTCGATGCGTCCGAGAAACTCGACTTCGCCACCGGGCGTCCATCTGACGCGATCTCCGGTGCAATAGACGGTATCCCACGCATCATCCACGGGATTCGGGATAAACGCTCTGGCGGTCAGTGCCGGCTGGTTCAGATACCCGGCTGAGACACCCGCTCCACCCACGTGAAGATGACCCGGAACGCCCACCGGCAGGAGGCGTCGCTGTTGATCGAGAACGTAGCACGCCGTGTTGCAAATGGGTTGTCCGATGTTCGGGTCGTCGCCATCGGCATGCGTGCGATGAACCGTCGACCAGACGGTGGCTTCCGTCGGACCGTACGCGTTGTAGACTTCCGCCACTCGTGACCACCGTTCCACGATCTGAGCCGTGCACGCTTCGCCGGCAGAAACCACAATACGGAGATCCGTGAGCCCTTCCGGGTTGGTGTTGGCGAGAACCGGCGGCGGCAAGGTCACGACCGTGATCCGTTCGCTCCGCAGGGTCGCGTTGAGGCGTCGTCCGACCAGGGCGCGACGGTCCATGTCGGGGATGCTGAGGCACGCGCCGGCGCAGATGCCCATCAAGATCTCAAAGACCGAGGCATCAAAGTTCAAGGATGCAAATAGCAGGATGCGGTCCGAGGGATTGATGTCATAGACTTGTTCCGCTGCGGTGAGCAGATTCGCTAAGCCGCCGTGAAGATTGACCGCACCCTTTGGTTGCCCCGTGGAACCCGAAGTGTAAATGACATAGGCGGGGTCGTCGTGAGTGAGTGCAGCCGGCGAACCGATCGTGTGCCCTGAGTTGATCGCATCCGTGATCAAGACCTGTATGCCGGACCAGTTTGTTAATGCCTCACAGTCTGAGTCCCCGTCCGTTAACACGATGACCGGCTGGCAGTCTTCCAGGATCCACTGCAAACGCGCGGTTGGATAGTCGCAATCGAGTGGGACATAGACACCTCCGGCATGCCAGATGCCAAGCATACCGGCGATTGCATTTGGGCCCCGGCGGACGGCCAGACCCACCCTATCACCCTTCTGAATGGCATCGCCTAACGTCGTAGCAATGGCGGCGGCTTGATCCGCAAGTTCGCGATAGGTGATCTCGCGTGTGCCGTGGGAGATCGCGATGGCTTCGGGTGCCTTCTCCACCTGATCCAGGAAGCACGCGACAACATTCTGATCGTCCGACAAATCGGCTCGGGTTTCATTGAACGACGCGACTTGGCGGTGACGTTGAACTTCGTCAAGCAATCCCGCTTGCTTCAAGGGTCGTTTCGGATGATCGGCCAGTTGACCCAGGAAATGCGAGAATGAGGTGCCTAGTTCGGCGATCGCTTCGGCACTGAACAGATCCGTGTTATAGCGGAACATCATCGACAGCTCACCGTCGATCTCAAAGACGATGAGACTCAGTTCGCAGGGAGCGCCTCGCTGCTCCATGAGGAAGGGATGGAGTTCCAGCCCGTCTTTCGTTGTCTTCTCGGACCGGATCGAAACGGCGTTGGGCTTGTCCCAGATAAACATCGTTTGCACCAGAGGCGCGCGACGGGGATCTCGTGGTGGATCCACCAGCTTGACGACATCGGTAAAGGGGAGTGCTTGATGTTGCAGGACCTCCAGCATCTCGCTTCGCGTCTGGGCAACCAAGTCACCAAAGCCCATGGTTTCATCCAGTCGGGATCGCACGACGACTTGGTTCAAGAAGTACCCCACCGTCGATTCCCAATCAGGGCGTCCTCGGTTGGCCGACACCGTCCCGACCAAGACATCGTCGGTGTTGCAGATCCGGCCAAGGAAGGCTTGGTAGGCTGACAGCACCGTTGTGAACAGCGTGGTTTGTTGGGCGAGGGCGATGTCCTTCAAGCCGTCCAACACGTTCGAAGCGACCGACCAGCCGTGGCACTCGCCCTGGAAAGTTTGAACAGCGGGATAGTCATGGGTTGTCGGCAGAGTCAGCTCGGCCGGCGCGTCTGCAAGACGGTTCTTCCAAAAGGCACGGAGCTGCTGCCCTTCCTCGGACGTTGCGAGCTCACGTTCCCAGGTCACATAGCTGTCGTAGGGCGTCGGTAACGACGCGGTTTTGCCCCAGTTGTTGTGCTGTGGATCTTCATCGTACAAGTCAATGACCTGGCGAATGAGCAGGTCCATCGACCAGAGATCCGCCGCGATGTGGTGGATGAAGATCGCGAGTGTGTCGTTGTCCCCTTCCTGCAAGATATGAAAGCGCACCACTGGCCCGGCTTGCAAATCGAAGGGACGATCCGCCTCGCTGCGTACCCACGACGCAAGGTCTTGCTGACTCCAGCCGCTGCAGTCTTTCGCGTTGATACTGGCATTCGCGTCGGTGAGCACACGAATCGGTTCCTCGACGCCGTTGGCTCGATACACGGTCCGAAGGATCGGATGTCGCTGCAACAAAACGTTGCACACACGTCGAAGGTGCTCTAGATCGAGCTTGCGATTGGTCCGCGCAGCGAAGGCAAAGTTGTAAGCGGGACTGTCAGGCGTGATCTGAGCGATGGTCCACAGCGAGCGTTGCCCAATCGAAAGCGCCGGGTGGTCCGCGTCCTCACCCGCCGCAGATGGGTTGTCGTTTGACGCTGCAGGCGTCTCGTCCTTCGAAGCCGGTGATTCCTGTTCCAGTTGCTCCAGCATTTGTTCGATCAACTGGTGCCCGCTGAAACCCTGCACAAATGCCACCATGGGTATTGCCAGCTGAAGTTCCGCTTCGACACGGTTCTTGAGCTGAATCGCCATCAGGGAATCAACACCCAGATTGTTCAGTGGTTGATCTAGGTTAATGGATTGGCTGTTTGCACCCAGTACGCCTTGCAGGGTAGAGGTCAGGAACTCCACCAACATCTCCTGCCTTCGTGCCGCGGACGCGGCCCGCAGACTCTCGGCAACGCCATCATCCGGTTCAGAATCGGAATCCTTGGGCGAGGCTTCGGCCGGCGGGGAGGGTGCCAGTGTCGATGCTGGACGCGAGCTCGTGGCAGCAACGCTGCTGACGGAGTCTGAAAGTTCCCCTCGGCGTTGCGCGACGATGACGTTCTGACTGGAGTCCAGTCCTTGCGGATCATTCAGGACGGTGGTGCCAAGGAAACCGGCTTCCGCAAGGACGCGGACCCATTGTGCGTTCTCTAACAATGCGTGAGATGGACGCAAGTCAGCGTCCTGGAAACGCCACCAACCAGGGGTGATTCCAAAGACCAGGTCCATGAGCGGTTCGCGCGTGGTCCCTTCCAGCAGCAGAAGAGTTCCGCCAGGGCGCAGTAGCCGAATTGTGTTGTCGAGACACGTGCGAATATCACGCGTCGCATGAATCACATTCGCGGCGACGACCAAGTCGAAGCTTTGCTCTGCAAATCCTTGCGTTCGCGGCGACCGCTCGATATTTAGCGTTTGGCACGTCACATGGTTGCCGTTCGCGAAATCACCCTCCGCAGCCGCCGTGAAAACGGGAGACACATCGGTAAACGTGTATTCGATGGAATGTTCTGAAAGTCGGCTCAACAGCGGCCGTGTTGTGCCTCCAGTTCCACCGCCAACCTCTAACAATCGAGCCGGCCGACCGAGCGCTGCTTGATCGATCCACGCTGCAGCCGCGTCAGAGAGCAACGCGTTGCAGTGACTGGCCAAGACCGAATCGCGATACAAGCGTTCCAAGACGCTGAAGTCGCCACCGGGGAAAAGCACTTCCAATGGCGTTCTGTCACCTGTCAGAACGCTTGCCAGTTCTTTCCCACAACGCTGCGCCAGCGTCAGTTCGGCATCGGCGTGAGGGAAACGTGCTCGGAGCGAATCGACGAACGTGCCTTCATCTTCGATTGAGCGTACGTGCGACCATTGACCATTGGACTCCAAGTCCCTCAAGTACGCATGGAATCTCTGCTGCTCCGGTGCGACCGCCTGATCGGAAGCGATCGAACGAAGGGCATTCTGGAAATAGTTGATACAAAGGGCGTCAAAGTCCGTCTTGCCGGCGTGATAGGTTGCGATCGCGTGTTTCTGTCCATTGGCAATTTGTTCTTTGACGGCTTCGTGAATGCTGCTTGGACTTGGCGTCGCAGGGACGTTATTCAGATCGTGCTCTGAAGCCTCGTGAGATGTGCCAATCGGAGTCGATGGGACGTCCGGTTTCGGATACCAATGGGGTTCTCGTACAAAGGGATAGCGAGTTGCCAGGCGAACCGGTTTCGTTTGTGGGTTGGAGAAAGACAGCCAGTCGATGTCGACGCCCGAGACATAGAGCTGTGCCAGCGCCGTACGCATGACGCGAACATCGTCGTGACCCTTGCGAAGCGTGGGGACGCAAACGCGTTCTAGGACCGGATTGAGTTTCCCGAGCCCACACAGCGTCGGGTGGGGGCCGATCTCCAAGAACACGTCCACGCCAGAGGCTTGAAGTGCCTCCAAGCCGTCGGAAAATCGAACGGTCTCGCGTGTGTGACGGCACCAGTATTCAACATCACACAGTTCGTCATCGACAGGTTGGCCGGTCAGGGTGGACACGTAACGAACGCGAGGACGACGCAGCTCAACGGTGGCCAGAAAACGTCGGATCTCGGGCAGGACGGGATCCAGGAGCGGGCTGTGGAAGGCGGCGTCGACCGGAAGCATGCGATGGGTCAGCCCCTCAGCGGTGAAGCCGTTGAGCAAACCCTCTAGCGCAGAAGTCTCGCCTGAGAGCACAATGTGCTGCGGGCTGTTGATCGCCGCGATGGAGATGCGGTCGCGGTGATCCGCGGTTCGCTTGCGAACAGTTTCGAGCGGTGCGACGACCATGGCCATCTTGCCGCGTTCTGACATTTGAGCCACGGCCCGCGATCGAGTCGCCGTCAGTCGCAACGCGTCTTGCCAGTCCATCACGTCCGCAATGGCGGCTGCGGCGTATTCGCCCATGCTATGCCCAAGCACAGCCGCGGCCTGAATGCCTCGGGAACGAAACGATTGGGCCAAGGCCCATTCAAGGACAAAAAGGGCACACTGATTGTCCACGGGGACAGGCGTCCGATCTTCGCCTCGCGTGGGCTGCATCATGGACACGGCAGAGACTTGGAACTCGCTTCGCAGCAGCGCCTCGCAGCGATCCACCCAGGATCGGAACACGGGATCGTTCGCGTACCAAACGGAACCCATGGCCGCGTATTGAGACGCTTGTCCGGTGAACAGCATGGCCACGGAGGCACTGGTTGCGACGTTGTTCGGCGCGACAATCACATCGTCAGATGGGCGACCGTGCAGATAGTTGCTCAACGCAATCTCAGCTTCCGAAACATCGTCGGCGATGATCCCGATCCGATAAGAACCCGAGGATCGCATGCGGTTGGCCGCCGTGACCCACGCGTGCCAATCTCGCTGTGCTGTCGACGCGATCTCGAGCCGGGTTTGCTCGCAGAGTTCCTGGAGCGTTTGGGGATCATTGGCTGAGAGCGTGAACACCGGTAGTGATACGGGACGCTCCGAAGATTGCCGGGTCGGTGGCGGCGTCGCATCATGTTGGCGGCGCAACACTTCGGAGGGCTCGGCCACGATCACATGGGCGTTGGTGCCTCCAAAACCGAACGAAGAAACCGCGGCAAGCCTCGGACCCACAGGATTGCAATCAATCGCTTGCGAAACGGCCGGCGCCCCTCCTCCTGCAGATGGGATGTCCGCACGCCAACGACGTAGGTCCATGTCCAGGCCAAGGCGGCTCGATTGACGAGTCAGGTGGGGGTTGCGTTCCTGTAACCCGACAAGCGGTGGGAGCTCCTGGTGCTGGATTGCCAAGACAAGTTTCAGCAGGCCTGCGATTCCGGCCGCGGCTTCGAGATGGCCAATGTTGGCTTTCAGCGCCCCGACGCGGCAGGGACCGTCCGCCGTTTTCTGCGTCGACCCTCCATAGACACCATGGAGTGAGGCGAACTCAATTGGGTCGCCGAGCAGGGTTCCGGTACCATGGGACTCGATCAGGCTGATGGCCGTCGGCTCGACACCGGCGTCCTCGACGGCACGACGCAGCAACGCTTCTTGGGCATTCCCATTGGGAGCCGTGATCCCGTTGGTGCGTCCATCCTGATTGATGGCGGAGCCTGCCAAGATCGCCAGCACGCAATCACCGTCGCGCTGCGCCGCTGACAGGCGTTTGAGGGTCATCGCGACCACGCCTTCGCCACGCACATAGCCGTTGGCACCCGCGTCGAACGCGCGGCAACGCGATTCGGGAGACAACATCCCGGCTTCTTCGAGCGATTGGTGAAGGTCCGCGTCGCCAATCAGGTTCACGCCCGCAACGATCGCCTGTTCGCAGTCACCGCCCAGAATCGCGCGGCGCGCCTGGTGCACCGCCACCAACGATGACGAACAGGCCGTGTCCACCGATAGCGAGGGGCCTGTGAGATCAAAGTGATAGGACAGACGATGCGCGGCCATCGACGACGCGTTGCCGGTGACCGCGTGCGGCGGGAACTTCACGCCGTCGCGAATCATTTGTCGACGATAGTCATCGGACGCGATGCCGACGAAGACGCCGGTTTGCGAGCCAGCCAAAGACCTTGGATCGTAGCCAGCATGCTCGATCGCATGCCACGTGGATTCCAACAACAGACGGTGTTGTGGGTCAATCCAAACGGCTTCGGCAGGCGCGATGCCAAACGCCGCGGCATCAAAGCAGGCAGTTTCTTCCAGCCAACCCGCTTTCGTTATTACAAGTCTTGGGTCGACGTACCGCCGGCGCGGTTCGGGACAGGCCTGGATGGCCACCCGACCATCACGGATCAATTGCCAGAACGACTCGATGTCCGGGGCGCCCGGTAGTCGACACGCCACACCCGTGATGACGACCGGATCCGCCAGATGCTCCTTCATTTCGGCAAGGTCGTTTGAGCGACTGGATGGCGCGGCTCCGCGGGGAGTGGCTTCCTTTGAGTTCCGACTGGCCGGCTTGGAACTCAATTGTGCTGCCAGCTGGCGAATGTTCGTCGCGTCGTACAGCAGCGTCGCTGGAAGGTCACGCTCAAGAACTGTCTCGAGTTCACCCACCCAGGCAACAGCGGTGACGGAATCAATCCCGTATTGGACGAACGGGCGGTCAAGGTCAATGGACGCCGGTGCGACGCCCAGATGCTCGGACAGTCGTTCACCGAGCCAGGACCGGAGCTCGACCTCGTTCCAGTCGCGTTTGGTCGTGCTACGCTCAGGCTTGGCCACGCACGCTCCCGACTTCCGTTCGTCGGAGTCCGTTACCGGCTCACGTGACCACGATTCGATAGACCGAAGCTCGCCAGAGGCGAACATTGCTTTGCACTGGAGACGCTGCGGTTTTCCACTGGAGGTCCGAGGAAGGGTGCCGGCCTTGAGCGTGATCAGATTGGACAGTGGGATGTCGAACCGATCCGCGATCGTGGCGCGCACGTCGTCCAGCAGACGCTCGAATGGAGTGGCTTGGCGACCTCGTGGAACTTCGCACGCCACGGCAAGGCCGGGTGGAGTCAGTTCTTCGTTTCGAAAGGCAACACAACCATGGGCGGGGACTTCGGGCGCCGCTTCACGAACAGCCGCTTCAATCTCGTTTGGAAACAGGTTGCGACCGCGCAGGACAATCAAGTCCTTGATGCGTCCCGACACGTAGAGCTCGCCGTCACGCAGGAAGCCCAGGTCACCGGTACGCAAGTAACTTCCGTCCTCGCCACGAATCGTGTTTGAAAAGGTTTCTTCGGTCTCCTTGGACTTACCGTAGTAGCCTGCTGAAACGCTTGGGCCAGAGACCCAAATTTCACCCAGCTCATTGTCACTGAGAACCTGACCGGACTCCGGTGCAACCACGCGTACGTATTGCCCCGGCAAGGGACGGCCACAGCTGATCACCTCCGCATTGGCAATCAAGTTGCCTCCCGTGTCGCCATCGGCGTTCATGCTCGGGGGGCAACTTGCTGTCTTTGGCGCGCTCTGACGCGGGCCACCACTGACCATCAGGGTCGCTTCCGCGAGGCCATAACAGGGGAAGAACGCCGATTTCTGGAAACCGTATGGGCCAAAACGCTCAGCGAATCGATCCAGCGTGCTGGACGAAACGGGTTCCGCCCCATTAAAGGCCAGTGACCACGAACTCAAGTCCAGGCCTTGGCACTGTTCAGAGGTGATCTTGCTGAGACAATGTTCGTAGGCAAAGTTGGGACCGCCCGAGATGGTGGCGCCTCGATCCGAGATCGCACGCAACCAAGAAATGGGTCGCGCAATAAACTCGGCAGGCGGCATCACGTAGGTCGACACGCCCGAGAACAGCACTTGCAATAGGCCACCGATCAAACCCATGTCGTGGTAGGGGGGCAACCAAGTCACGCCCCACGCATCCGCGTCGGTGATTTCAAAGCCTCGCTGAATCAATTGCAGGTTGTGGTACAGATTGCTGTGAGTCAGCTTGACCCCGCGTGGTGTTCCGGTCGAGCCGGACGTGTACTGCAAGACCGCGACGTCGTCGGGATGCGGGCATTTGGGTGCGACCGCCGAAACAGGAGTGGCCAATGCATCCGGAACGCAGATCCATTCCAGGTTCTGTAAACACGGGTTGAGATCACACAGGCGGTTCTTGTGTTGCCATGTCGGTTGATCGCAGAATGCGATATCGGCATCCGAGTCTTCAATGACAGCGGCCAAACGATGATCGGTGCGATTGCGACGTGGTGGATAGGCCGTCACGATGGTGGCGCCAGCCATCAAGCCGCCGAAGAACGCACGGACGTAGTCGGGGCCGGGAGCGCAGAGGATCAAGGCCCTTGGTACCGGCGAAGACGGATAGAACGACGCTTGCCGACAAGCGATATGGGATGCGATGATCCGGGCGTCCGCCTGGAGTTGGTGGTAGCGCAGCCAATGGTCATCGCGATCGGCCCCCGCGAAGAAGCAGAAGCCGTTTTCGCGGACCAAGGTGTCCGACGCTCGTTGAGCGAGTAGCTCGGTCAGCGTTGTCGGTTGGGAGGCGATGAGGGGGCGGTTCATGTGGTTACAAGCTTGGTTGAGCTGCAAACTGCGGTTGGAGCGCAGACAAAAAAGTCGGCGCGCCGCAAGTGGCTACTCCGAAAGCGTGGAAGGAGACCGGTTGTGACTTGAATGCAGGGAAGAAGGGGGATGGGGAGGTGATGACCGGCGTTTCCCGCTGGGAGGCTTGGGGCACTCCCAGACCGTCCTTGCCGTGAACAACAGCTCAGGCATTTTCATGCGCGAGGGTTGTCCAAACCCGCTCAAGGGAGCAATTGGGATAGTCTCCGTGTTCGTCGCATCTTGGCTGATTCCTTTAGATTCAGACGGAGAAGGCTCCATTTGCCCTGACGCCGACAACGTGAATTGCAGGATTCAAGCTCTGGTTGATTTATGCCGGTCGCGAGGTCCCAGCGGACACGAACCTCCCCTTTTCCGTCACAGTTGTTGGAAACGTTTTTGTCTGCGCCACGCTCATGGCAAACGCCAATTGCCCAAGCGGATCGCAAGTGTTGGTGGATGGGCCCAGTCTTTTTGGTCGACACGCGACATGTGTTGTTGGCAACACGCGCCGGCGCCTTTTACCGCGAACAGACACATCCGTTTGGGCTGTTCGTTTCGAATCGATCAACAGTGACAGAGCATGAGTCAGACTGCCGTAACCGGAGCAACCGGCTTCATTGGTTCCGCCCTTGTGAAGCGTTTGCTGCAACAGGGGCAAAGGGTCAAGGTGCTGCAGCATCAGCGGGAAGCCGAGTTCCCGATGGCGGAAGTCACGGTGTGTCGTTGTGACGTGACGCGACCTGAGACGCTCCATGGCGTCTTTGACGACTGTGACGTGGTCTACCACCTTGCTGGCCGAACGCTGACATTGACTTCCGAAGACTTCTATCGCGTCAATGTGGATGGCAGCCGGAACGTGGCGATGGCGATGGCAGCCTCAGTGTCTCGGCGCCTCCAGCCACCACGATTGGTGTTGGTCTCATCCTTGGCCGGGGCGGGCCCCGCGGTGAAGGAGCTTCCTTTGGACGAAACCTTGCCACCACGTCCCGTATCCGACTACGGAGCCAGCAAGGCATTGGCCGAGGAGGCGGTGCGCGATCTCGCTGATACGGTCGACATCACGATCGCAAGACCTCCCTCCGTGATGGGTGAAACCGAACCCTACCTTTTGGATGCCTTTCGCTGGGGATTGCGAGGTCTCGCGTTCCAGCCGCTTGCATCGGAGTTGCGATACTCCATGGTTCACGTCGATGACTTGGTGGACGCGCTGATCCATCTGGCCGAGCGCGGCGACCGGCTGGTCAAGCCGCCTAGCGACGGAGCGCTCACCAAGCACGACTGGGGTGCCGGGATTTACTTTGTGTCGCATGACCAGCCCGTGCGTTTTGCAGATCTGGGCGAGATCGCGGCGGCAGCCTTGGGGCGACCACGTCAGGTACGGACCGTTGTGATGCCCGCGTGGTTATGCCGGATGATCGGTCAGTTTGGTGACTTGGGATCGCGGTTGATGGGTCGAACACTGATCTTATGTGGCGACAAGATGCGGGAGGCGACGGCTGGGTCGTGGATGTGTGACAGCGCCCGTCTGCTTCGGACTGGCTTTCGCTTCCCGGTTTCCCTTCAGGATCGCATCGCCCAAACGGCCGTCGGTTATCGCCGCAACGGCCTTCTCTGATACCAAGGGTGAGCCCTTGGATGAGTAGCAAGGGGAGCAGCGCGGTCGCGATTCGACGCCCGCATGGCTTTGACTTATGCTACCCGTTCGGCCGGGGACCGCACGAACTGTCCTCGACCGTCCTCCCACCCCACTCTCTCGTATCCCACTGACGAGGCTGACCCATCATGAACCGATTGACGCGACGCAGTTTTTCCAAGACCACCACCGCCGGTTTGGCCAGCGTGGGCCTCGCCGGCGTACATACTCAGGCCAAGGGCGATTCACGGGCTAGCGTGTCTGCCAACGAGCGGATGGCCGTCGCTGTCTGCGGTGTCAACGGACGCGGGTTTAATCACATCAAGGGATTTCACAATGATCCGCGGACTTACATTCACGTCCTGGTCGATATTGATGATCAAGTTGGCAACAAACGCGCCAATCAGGTGGAAGAACTTCAGGGGGAACGTCCCGAGGTCGTGACAGACTTCCGTGACCTGCTGGATCGCGACGACATTGACATTGCCACCAGCGCGACGCCGAATCATTGGCATGCTTTGATGGGCGTTTGGGCCATGGAAGCGGGCATGGACGTGTATCTGGAGAAACCCATCAGTCACAACGTGATGGAAGGCCGTGTGCTGGTGGAAACCGCACTCGCGAACGGCCGCATGTGCCAAGTGGGAACACAGTGTCGCAGCAGTCCTGGCATCCGTCCGGCCATGCAGTTTCTCGCCGACGGCGGTATCGGCGAAGTCAACTTTGCACGAGGACTGTGCTACAAGCGGCGTAAATCGATTGGGGCGTTGGGGGATTATCCGGTGCCTGACAATGTCAACTTTGATCTCTGGAGCGGCCCAGCCACCTTCACCAATCCCAAGCTGACCCGCCAACGGTTTCATTATGACTGGCACTGGCAGCGTCACTACGGAAACGGTGATTCGGGGAACCAAGGACCCCACCAAACCGATGTGGCTCGCTGGGGGCTCGGTTTGGAACGTCATCCCAACGCGATCCTCTCGTATGCCGGACGCTTGGGTTACCAGGCGGAACGCAAGGATCCCAACTACGTGGATGCGGGGGACACCGCCAACACGCAGGTCTCGATCTACGACTATGGGGATAAGTGTATTGTCTTTGAAACGCGTGGCTTGGATGTGACCGACAGCGCCGATGAAGAGATCAACAAGCTTTTTGGCTACACCAAAGGTAACAAGATCGGAGTGATCTTCCACGGCAGTGAAGGCTACCTGGTGCAAGGTCCGAGCTACTCGCGCTGCGCCGTGTTTGATCTGGATCTCAATTTGGTCAGGGAGTTCAAAACCAAGGCGGACACGACCAACACACACGTGTCCAACTTCATTGATGCGGTGGCGGCCCGCGATGCGAGCGTTCTGCATGCCGATGCGATGTGTGGTCACCTGTCCGCGTCGATCGCGCACTTGGGCAATCTGTCGTATTACCTGGGCGAAGAAAATCGGGTGGGCATCGAGGCCCTGCGTAAGGGTGTCAGCCAGATCAAATCACTGGATGACGATTCCAAGACGCTCGAACGCACGCTGCAGCATTTGCGTGACAACGATGTCGATCCGGAGAAGGACATGTTGTCGCTGGGACCGCTACTCCAGTTTGATCCGGAGACCGAACGGTTCACCAACAGCGACGAGGCAAATGCGATGCTAACGCGACAGTATCGAGAGAACTTTGAGATTCGCGTCGCCGAATCGGTCTGATGGATCCCAATCCGGGAGTGTTGAACGCTCTTCCAAAGACGATCCGATTTCGACCGCCTTCTGAGACGCAGCGGGCGGTCGTTGATTTGCTGGATCAGACGTGCTTGCCGAATCAGGTGACACGCTTGGAGTGTTTTGACGTCGACACCCTGCACGATGCGATCGTTCGATTGGTGGTCCGAGGCGCGCCCGCGATTGGGGTCGCCGCGGCATACGGGGTGCTACTGGCGGAGGTTCAAGAGGACGCCTCGTTGGACGAGCGCGTGAGAGCCTACCGAATTGCAGCCGATCGACTTGCGACTAGCCGCCCCACCGCGGTGAATCTCTTTTGGGCCTTGGATGCGATGCGTTCAGGCATCGATCGTTTTCTCAGGGAAGAAGCGCATGGGAACGCACCGGATCCCGCGAAGGGCACGGCCTTGCAAACTCGATTGGTGGAGATCGCGACGCAGATCGATCGTGAGGAAGCGGGCCGCTGTCAAGCCATCGGCGAGCATGGAGCCGCCTACCTTGACCGATTGGTCGCAACGGACTCGGTTCGGATACTCACCCATTGCAACGCGGGAGCACTCGCCACGACCGGAATCGGGACCGCTTTGGCGCCGGTGTATTGTCTGCACCAGCAGGGACGCTCGGTCGAGGTGATCGCTGATGAAACGCGACCCTTGCTGCAGGGAGCTCGTTTAACGGCCTGGGAGTTAGCCACCGCCGGGGTTTCCGTCACCGTTTGTACCGACTCCATGGCTGCCCAGGTGCTTTCCCAGCGAAAGATTGACGCCGTGATCGTCGGAGCGGATCGCATTGCTGCCAATGGTGATGTTGCCAACAAGATTGGGACTTATGGATTGGCCGTTGCTGCCAAGCATCACGGCGTGCCCTTCTTGGTCGCCGCGCCCATCAGTACCTTCGATTCGAATATTGCGACAGGTGATTTGATCCCGATCGAGCAACGTTCGGAGAAGGAGATCCGCCAACCGGATCGTTCGGCAAACGCATGGACACCACGCGAAGCCGATGTGATGAACCCCGCGTTCGACGTCACGCCTGCAGGGCTGATCCAAGCGATCGTGACCCAGTTGGGTGTGATCGAGAGACCGACTGAACTCTCGGTTGCGACGCATCTGAACTCGGCTGCGAATCGATCCATCTAAACCTCATCCCAATGACTGGGATCCCGCTCGGTGTGCGCGAGCCTGCTTAGCAGCGGGCGGCGACAAGCATCTTAGCTTGCTCTGCCCATCCCAAACGCATATCGGTGGCGTTAGGAACCGCCTAATGATGTTAGGGAGAATGAACGCCCCGTAAATTTGATTTTTGCGTGAAAATTCGCCATGCTGAAGGGATCACAGCACTCCGTATCTGGCGAGGCAAAATATCTTATGAATTTTCGTGTTATCAAGTCATTTCTTGTTGTCGGTGTGGTTCTGATGGCCAGTGTCCCTGGGTGTGGCTCTTCGAGCGTGCCAGAAGTGGCACCCAGATCGGACGCCGAAGTCGAAGCCTATAAAGCGGAAGTCTATGCCGCGGAAGAGGAGTCGGACGCGGAAGAAGAGGAGTGAGTAGCGGAGTATCCCTTCGCAGCTCGCGCTGTGATCGCGTGGCGTGCGTCGCCGCAGTTTGGTTGGTTTTCTTTCTTTTCCTAGTTTGAGGGTTTGGTCATGAACAGAGTCTTCATTAAGTCGCGAGGAGGTCGCCGGGCGTTCACGCTCGTCGAGCTCCTCGTCGTGATCGCGATCATCGGAGTCCTGGTGGGTCTCTTACTCCCGGCCGTGCAGGCGGCTCGCGAGGCCGCCCGTCGCATGAGTTGTAGCAACAACTTCAAGCAGATTGGTTTAGCGTTGCACAACTATCATTCCGCTTATGGCCAGTTGCCAAACAACGGGACCGGGCCAACGAACGAAACCAACAATGCTTGTTGTACGGATGCCGTGACTGGGACGACGGCATTGCCGCCGGTCGCCTTTACCCGGCACGCCTTGAGTTGGTTGGTTGGCATCACGCCGTTTATCGAACAGCAAGCCGTTTGGGAGCAGATCTCAAACCAACATCAGGATGTCAACGGTCTCTTTTGGCCAGCATTCGGTCCCGCGCCTTACGCAGTCGATTACATCCCCTGGAACCTGGACATCCCGACCTATCGTTGTCCGAGTGATCCGGGCCGCGGACTGCCGGCTCTCGGGCGAACAAACTACGGGTGCAGTTTTGGAGATAGCGCTTGGCGTACCCAATGGGGATTGCACTGGTTTGCTGGTGGTCGTTGGCGCTACGCGGATGCAAGTGGACGGGTCCAGCAGGTGAAGGGTTCCAACCGCGGCATGTTTGTTCCGAGCGGAACGATGAAATTCCGGGACGTTCTGGACGGTCTGTCCAACACCATTGCTGCTGGTGAAATGAACACGGATCTGGGGGATCGACACATCACCACAACTGGCTCACGGGCAAACGGACGCGACAACGTGCTGTTCAACCCGAGGTGGTGCCTGGACAACGGTCAGATTGACCCGGAAAGACCGAATTTTTGGTCTGCGACCGGCGTCAACTACACCGCAGCTGCGACCATGCGAGGCTACCGTTGGGCCGATCAGAGACCGTTGTACACGACGGTTGCAACCATCCTTCCTCCCAACAGTGAGGTTTGCTTGCAAGCCAACCATGGTGGTCATGGTGGCATCCCAGTCAGCAGTCGGCACGAAGGCGGCGCGCACGTCTTGATGGGTGATGGCGCGGTCAAGTTCATCACGGAATCGATCGAGGCTGGAAACTCAAGAGCGACGACGCCACACCATCGCGGTAATAACAACCAGGTTGGTGTCGGACTGGCAAGTCCGTATGGTCTTTGGGGGGCGTTGGGCACGCGTGCCATGCGAGAAACCATCGACCAAGAATTCTGATCGCAGTCAGGACCGCGACATCCAGGTGGCCATCGGCCTCTGGTTCGTCCTGACGTTTCGGTCGCGCTGTACGTTTCAATCGCCATCGAAGCCGGCAAATGCTGACGTGTTTGCCGGCTTTGGTACGTTTCGGGTATGACCGTGGCCCAACTTTGACTTTCTGAGTGATCTCGTACCATGTTGCTGCTGCGAAAACCCGCCTGTCTCCCTCTCATTGGGTCGGGCATTTCCAACGCAATTCGCAGGCGATCACTCGGAGGGAACACTCAACCACTACTTCCGAAGCAATGGTTTCCTCACCCTTGGGGCCGGGAAGATTTACCATGGAAGCGATCCAAGCGTAACTCGCATCAATCACCTACGCGGACACCCAAATCGGGCGATTGCTCGATGTGTTGGATGATTCCGACTATATCGAGAATACGCTTCTTGTACTTTGGGGCGACCACGGTTGGCATCTGGGTGAGAAGCGTCATTGGCGCAAGTTCTCCTTGTGGGAAGAAGCGACGCGAGCACCTTTGATTTGGGTCGTGCCCGGGCTGACTGCCCAGGACCGGATTTGCAAGCGCACGGTCGACTTCACCTGCGTCTTTCCCACGCTTTGCGAGTTGACTGGCTTGGGCGTCCCCGCCCACTGCGATGGTGTCAGTATTGCGTCGCTCCTCGAAAGTCCTGATTCGAAATGGGATCGTCCGGCGGTGACGACATACGGTTATCAGAGACATGCCGTCCGTTCCGAGCAGTATCGATACATCCAATACGCGGATGGGAGCGGCGCGCTTTACGATGAAGTGGCGGATCCACACGAGTGGACCAACCCCCATTTTGAAGATGGAGGACAACGCACAAGTGAGGCCTGGGCGCCGAGATCCCTCGTAATTGCTTGCCCCGCGTTCCTTGGGATTCCCACGCCTCCGGCGATTTCGATGCCAGGGGTGGACCGAACGTGTCCACTCCCACGGCGATACTGCAGGTGTCAGAGGGGTCTGCTGGAGTCTCACAGTGAGACGATTCGCTCAGCAAGATCGTTTTGAGACGTGTCTAATCTGGACGTGGTCCGGCTAGGCACGCTCTTAACTTGAGCGAAAGAGCTGGTTTTGGCCTGAATTTCAAGGATTGTTGCGGAATTTGTGCTATGGGCGGCTTTTGGAACCGCGTTTGCACCTGAGGGCCAATCCCACCGTGGCTAATCTCTTCACACCGCTAGGAAAGCAAGGACGAATCACAGATGTTGGTACTGAGTCGAAAAGAAGGCGAGCAGTTGGTCATCGGCGATAACGTGGTCATCACGGTCAATCGCATCGCCGGCAATCGTGTTGCTCTTGGCATCCAGGCGCCCCGCGAGATTTCGATCGTCCGTGGTGAGCTGGACCGACATCCGAAGGTGGAGCAGAAGGCGGCGTCGCCCAACGCAGGCGTGCTGGTCGAAACCGAGATCGCCGTGGCAAGCCAGCCGGAACGCTGAGTCCGAGACGCTAAAGTCCGCTCAATCCAACTGGCCCGAATCGGCGTTACCACTGATTGGTGACGCATGATTGGGATAGGTGGTCCTGTCAGCAACAGTTGACGATGGATCGAGAGCGGTCACGCATTCGCTGGTTTGGAAGACTACCAGCACATCACCGGTGCGTGGCGTTCGATGTTAGCTCCACCGACGGAATTCCCATGGACGGGTTTGATCACGACAAGACGGTTGCTTGCAAAGATTCCGTCATCGCAGATGCGTTGCGCGAGATCGCGTTCAGGGGAGGAACTGTCGCTCGCTGTGCTCTCAGGCTCATGTTGAGACGCGCCAGCTGGCTCGTTGGGCAGAACCTGGTTTCGTCCGTCCGCTGGCCGGCGTGCACTCTAGCGATTCTTCTGGCGGCCACCCTCACACCTCCGTTGGCAGCTGCGGGTGACGGCGCCGTGATTCGACGCTGGGGCCGTGTTTTGGGTGTCGGCTGGTCCAACGGATATCACGCTGACCACCAGGGGCCGTTGCGCCCGCTGGCAGACCTTCCCCCTCGAAACTTGTCGCGCAGAGCCGCTCCCTATCAGGCGGCCCCGCACGTTTCGCACCATCACGAAGGCTATCGAAACGTACCTGCTTACGGTATGCAGCCATCGACGAGTGCGTTCCAAACGCAGGCTTCCGAAGTCGAATCGGTTCTGCAGCGAGCAGCCGAGCCAACTCCGGCTCCAGCACCGAGCCGGCTCCCTTTGCCATCACCGAGTTCTTCCGACGACCTGCTGCTGCCTCAATCGGATGCCTTGGAATCTGACGGTGCGAACAAAGAAGATTGGCAACAGGGTTTCCAAACGGAGTCCGCACCAGACAACGGCGAGGATCTGCTAAGCCCGAACCAAAAGGGATGGGAAGAGATCCCATCGGGTGTGCCGCTTCCGCTGCCGATGCCGGCGGTTGAACCAAGCGAGGCGAACACACTATTGCCCAACGGGGATGCTCAGCAAGACACCCGATCGGATCATGATGACCGACTACTCGACCAGGGCGATCTCTTGTTGGATGGAAGTGGCGAGAGTGACGCATTCATACCAAGGCAGCGGGACTCTTCCATAGTGCCTCCCTTGGCAGATACATCGCTTTTGGATACCGCACCCAACGCGGCACTGACGCCATCCATCCAGGCCCCCGCACTGCAACAGCCCTCTAAACCGGGCACGGTCCCGTCGGTTGAATCGGAAGCCCTCACGCCTCCTGAACCGCAGGCGATGGACGACGGGGCCGGCCTCCTGATCAATCCCAAGGACCCACTCTACGATTGGCCACCCGTGATGCCGGGCAAGTCAAACACGACGGATGTTGATCAGGTTCCTTCTGAGGACGCCGCGCCTGCTCTGCCAATGCCGAAGCCAGACAGCGCAGAAATGGAATTCGATGTTGCTTCCGAGCCGTCACTGGAGGTCGCCCAGAAGCCTCGGCCATCCGGTACGTCGGAGCGACACTTTATTCGGCAGCCGCGCTAGTCGCCGCTGCCTTGTCCTCACAGCTCACAAGAAACATCAGTCGGAGTTTCGTCCTGGCCATTGGAAGACCCTTCGACGGTGACTCCTTTCCAGAATGCGAAGCAGCCTTTGATGTTCGTCGCTTGCTCCTTGGGATCGGCGTAATACCAGCAGGCATCGTCGTTGGTCTTACCATCAACCTCAATCGACAGGTAGTTTGCCGTTCCCTTCCAGCCGCAGACGCTGGTCGTGTCGCTTGGCCTAAAAAACTCTTCCCGAATACTTTCGGCAGGAAAGTAATGGTTGCCCTCGACGAGGATGGTGTGGTCGCTCTGCGCGATGATTTGGCCGTTCCAGCTTGCGGTCGTCATGGTGCGAGTTTGCCTAATTGATTGAGCAATGGGTCAGAATCATGCCAAGCACAGGAAGAGTGTATCGACCTCGTTTCCGTAAGTGAAACGGGGAAGGTGCCTCATCTCCATCGCGAACATCAGATCCGCCCACCTGAGGTCAGCGGAGCGGCCATGTCGCGGATAGCCGCCATCCAAACGTCTATGCGATTCGGCACGGATGCGGTTTAGAAGCGAGATAGATTGAGGAAGATTGGACAAACACGTGCAAGATGTTTGCCACGAGAGTTCACACGGGTCAAGACAAATTCCATTTGAAACTTCGCCCCGGGGCATTCGGCCTGTCTAGCTTCGCTGACTAGACGTATCCAGAACTGGCTTCGGTCTTCGGAGACCAGCAGACTCAAATCAACGATCTGCTTCGTCTTCTGCCAAGTAAATGATCCGCAGCATCCATCAGTTCCGCTGACCTCCAACGCTACATGGAACAACGGTCCTCCACATGCGGGTTTACCAGTTTGGCGATTGACGCTCAGTCCAAGTGTGAGAACGCTGCCCGATGCAACCTCTGGCGTGATCCGCAGACTCGATAGACGAGCATGAGAACCAATCCTAGCATTGCGAAAGACGAAGGCTCTGGCACGGCGGTTACCGACAGGGAGCCCGATGTCGTTTCGATAGGAGCTAGTAAGGTGCTGAAATCATTGGGATCGGTGAAGAGCGTATTCCCCTCTCCGACCAGAAAATCGATTGATATGTCACCTATGAAATTGGGCTGAATCTCAAGTGTGATCTCCATGAGTCCAGCACCGTCGGCCAGGTCAAATGGGTCGAAAAAGTTCGAAGTCGCACCGATACCTTGTGTTGGGCTAAACACGATTTCATCATCTAGACTTCGACCCTGCGGATGCAGCACCGACTGAGTGTTTCCAACATCAACGACGGAAACCCCGCTACCCGCTCCAGTTCCGTTCAGCTGGACACGTATTTGGAAATTGCCAACTTGAAGTGTTCCGCCATCGTCCCCTTCGGTCAGATCGAGGTAAACCTCGAGAGGAACCTGCTGCACTAACGAATCCGTGACAACCGATTTTTGCTCAGCCACTGTCACGATGGCGGCTTCTGAACTGTCGGATAGCAGGGGACCGAAGAACGCAATCGATGTGATGGGAATCAAGAAGGCGGATACACGGTTCATCGCAAGGACCTTAGATCAAGTGAAAATATGCCGAGAGCCGACACTGCAATTCGCATTCAGTCGACGATGCCAGACTCTCGGATGCTGGTGACTATGAAAGAACGGAGGGCGCGATTGGGTACCATTGCTTGTCAATGTCTTCTACAAGTGACGAGAGGGTTTCCTCGTCCATTGTGGCACCCGATGGTGGTTGAGCAGCTGCCGGCGACTTGAATGGCCAGTCGTCTACATCAACAGCTGCGTTACTGACTTTATTGCTAATCGCTTGTGCTGCTTCCACAATTGCCGCATCGACTGTCTGACTGGAGATCCTAGAGATCGCATTGCTCGACGCTAGAGTGAGTTTTTCCGCCTCCGTGATCTCACCCTCCGGCTCAGGGTCTGATGTTTCGTTCTGGTTCAGGTAGTTGATGACTTGAAGTGCATCCAGGGCGGACAAGCGACCATCCTCATTGACGTCCATGATTGCCTGAGGAATGGTTTCCACAACCAGCCCATTGGAGCTCGCATTGCCGTTTGAAAGCTGGTTGATCACCACCAGCGCGTCGAGCGCCGTAACGCTGCCGTCAAGATTGACATCGGTACGAGTTGCGATTCGTTGTATTGAAGATGTAGACGATGTGTTCGCGGTGGCCGTGCCGGGCTCTCCGTCGGGTAAAAAGATGCCGAAGTGGTTGCGCACCGGATTGATGTCGGTAGCCGATACGGATCCACTTCCGTCGGCATCGGCAAATGGGCTGTACGCCGGATCGCCCACAAGAGTTTCGAAGGCGTTTCTGAACGGACCGATGTCGACAATCGATCCGATTCCGTTGTTTGAAAGATCGCCGGGCATCACATCGAATCGAAGGCTCTGTGAAAGGCCATTTGCAGGGTCGGTAATTGTCAGCAATAGCTTGTCGGTATCGAGCATCGTATTTAACGCCAGCGTGGCCGTTTGCGTCGCTGCATCGTACGTCGATACGAGATCATAAAACGGAATATTGATTCCATTGAGCGCGAAAACGAACCCGCTAAAGCGAGAAGAAACGTCTCTGCTGAACTTGACGAGCAAGCGATCCAAGTTGCTCCATGAAATCGTTTCCTGGGGGGCGACCGAGTCGCTTAGCAGATAGCCTTCGGAGGCTCGCGGATCAATCGCTTGCAAGAAGCCTGCATTGGTCCATGCACTTGACGCGATCTTGACGCCAGCGATGGGTAACACGACCGAATCGGGAAGGTCATTCAAGTTCACGTAGACCGTTCGGCGATCCTCCAGACCGCCTCGGTCAGTCACCACGATATCGAATTGGAATTGCGGTGTGACGTTGAAGTCCAATGCGGAGCTATCGCTGACAGTCAAAACGCCTGTCACTTCGTCGATCGTGAACGGCAGATTCATTCCGTCCAACGAGAACGTGATCGCGTCACCTGCGTCTTCATCAAAGGCAGTCACCGTATCCAACACAGTCCCATTGGGCGAAAACTCATCAAGTTGGTAGACCAACGAGTTAGGAGACAAGG
>JBCCYK010000021.1:0-41219 GCA_039189905.1 Planctomycetota bacterium | reverse complement strand
CTCGCATGAGTCACGTTCTCAAGATCACCGACCTGCAGGTAAGCGTTGGCGACAAGCCAATCCTCCGTGGCGTGAATTTGACCATCAACCATGGGGAAACACACGCGTTGATGGGACCCAACGGGAGCGGCAAAAGCACCTTGGGCTTAGCCATCATGGGACATCCTGGGTACGAAGTCACCGGCGGTTCGATCACGCTGGATGGTCGGGACGTTTTGGAAATGGAACCCGATGAGAGAGCCCGGGAAGGGATCTTCATGGCGTTCCAACGACCGATGGCGATTCCCGGCGTGAAGATGGCCGATTTCTTGCGTCATGCCACCACGAACGTGCGTAATCCAGACCGGAAGGAAGGGGAAGAGTTGATTCCCATGCGCGATTTTCGCAAGGAGCTGAAGGAGAAGATGGCTCATCTGCGAATGGACACCGAGTTCGCGCGTCGTTACGTCAACGATGGCTTCTCGGGCGGGGAAATGAAGCGGGCCGAAATCCTGCAGCTCGCGATGTTGCAACCCAAGTTTGCGGTCCTGGACGAAACGGATTCGGGCTTGGACGCCGACGCGGTGCGGCTGGCCAGTGAATCGATCGCGGACATTGGCCGCGAAAAGATGGGTCTGCTGATCATCACACACCACGACAAGTTGCTGGTTCACAATCCGCCCGAGTTCACCCATGTCATGTTGGGTGGACGCATCGTCGAGACAGGCTCGAAAGACTTGGCGGAAGAGCTCCACGAACATGGCTACGACCGGATTCGCAAAGCCTACCCCGATGCGGAAGCCGCCAATCAAGAAATGCTCGCCGAGGAAGAAGCCGTCGCCTAGTGCGGCAGGCTGGAACCAGGGAAGCAGTGTTCCGGCAGTCGAAGCTCAATTCAATCATCTCATCACTTCAGATAAATCTTCATCATGTCCACTGATTTGACCGAAACGCCCGTCGTTGAAACCGATTCTGCCAAGGCAGAGGTGGGCGAGATCAATAAGTACGACTTCCGCACCGAGACGACAGGCGTGTTCAAAGCGCAGAAAGGTCTCAACGCGGACGTCGTCAATCAGATCTCGGATATCAAGAACGAACCGGATTGGATGCGCGAGTTCCGTCTCGATGCTCTCAAGCATTTCGAAGAGCGCCCCATGCCCAATTGGGGTGGCGAGATCGGCTTGGATTTCCAGGACATCTACTACTACCTGAAGCCGACGTCCGAACAGGGCAAGACTTGGGATGACGTCCCACAGGAAATCAAGGACACCTTCGACAAGCTTGGCATCCCCGAAGCCGAGAAGAAGTTCTTGGCAGGTGTGAAGGCTCAGTTTGAGAGCGAAGTGGTCTACGGATCTCTTCAAGAAGATCTTGCGAAACAGGGGGTGATTTTCACCGATACGGACACCGCCGTGCGTGAACACTCCGATCTCTTGCGCGAGTATTTCGGCACGGTCATTCCAACCAACGACAACAAGTTCGCGGCACTCAACAGCGCGGTTTGGTCAGGTGGTTCGTTCATCTATGTGCCGCCGGGCGTCCACATCGACTTCCCGCTGCAAGCTTATTTCCGGATCAACGCGGAGAGCATGGGCCAGTTTGAGCGAACGCTGATCATCGTCGATGAAGGCGCTTCCGTGCACTACGTCGAGGGTTGCACGGCACCGATGTACACCACGGAAAGCCTTCACAGCGCGGTCGTGGAAGTGGTCGTCAAGCGAAATGCTCGTTGTCGTTACACGACGATCCAGAACTGGGCCAACAACATCTACAACCTGGTGACCAAACGAGCCTATGCCTACGGTGATGCCACCATGGAATGGGTGGATGGCAACCTGGGCAGCCAGCTGACCATGAAGTACCCAGCGGTTCACATGATGGAGCCGGGAGCGCGGGGTGAGATCCTTTCCATCGCATTCGCCTCGGCGGGTCAGCATCAAGACGCGGGCGCCAAGTTGGTGCACGCGGCTCCCAACACAACCGGGCAAATCATCAGCAAGAGCATCAGCAAGAACGGGGGACGGAGCAGCTATCGCGGCCTCGTTCGCGTCGAACCCGGTGCTCACAACAGCAAGAACAACGTTGTTTGCGACGCCTTGATCTTGGATCCCGAAAGCCGTAGCGACACCTATCCCTACATTGAGATCGCCGAGCAGGATGTTCAGATCGGTCACGAAGCCAGCGTGTCTCGCATTGGTGAGGAGCAGATGTTCTACCTGCTCAGCCGCGGGCTCACGGAAGCGGAAGCCAGCACGATGATCGTCAATGGATTCATTGAGCCTTTGGTAAAGGAGTTGCCAATGGAGTACGCCGTTGAAATGAACCGACTGATTCAACTGCAAATGGAAGGCAGTGTGGGATGAGTCAGGTGGAAAGGTGACAGGTTGAAAGGTCACAGGGAAAGATGCCCAAACGGTGCTCCTGATTGATCCTTGCAAACCTATCATTCGCCCCTTGATTCTCTGATCTGCTTCCTTTGACCTGCCACCTGTTACCCTTTCACCCTCCATCCTCATGACGACCCAAACACTCAGTTTCAACGCGGCGGGTTTCGATGCTTTCTTGGAGGCTCGTTTGGATGAGCCCAAATGGCTTCTCGAACTTCGCAAAGAAGCGTTCTCGCACGCGGAAGCCATGGATTGGCCGGCCCGTCGCGACGAGGAATGGATCCGCACCGATATCCGCACGTTTCGACTCGATAAGTTCACCCCGCCGGCGGCAGCGAAGACCGAGGCCACGCCTCCGGATGCCGCTCAGCTCAAATCGGGCGTAACCCCCGCAGCCTCGCTGGAAACGTTTGACAGTGCCCGGTGTGCGATGTCACTGGCACCCGAACTCTCGGCCAAAGGAGTCGTGTTTGGGTCCTTGGAAGACATGTGCCGCGAACAGCCTGACTTGGTACGGCCTTATCTCTACACCGTTGTCGATCCGGACCACGACAAGTTTGCTGCCCTGCATGCGGCGTTCTGGTCCGGTGGACAATTCTTGTATGTCCCGCGCGGTGTTGTGATCGAAGAGCCGATCTATTTGGGAAGCGTCCTCAGTGAGGGTGCTTGCGATACATCGCATACTCTGATCGTCCTCGAAGAGGGCGCCCAAGCCACCGTCTTGCACGAATGCAACAGCGTGGACCCCTCCGCGAGTGGCTTGCATCTTGGAGCCGTCGAACTCGTGCAAAAGCCCGGTTCGCACTTGCGGTACGTCAACGTTCAAGAATGGGGATTGAAGACGTTCCACTTCGCCCATCAAAAGGCACAGGTGGGTCGCGACGCCACACTGCAATGGACCATCGCAGCGATGGGTGCTGGACTGGCGAAGGTCAATCAATCCGTCGACTTGGTCGGCCCCGGTGCAGACAGCCAAGTCAATGGCGTCATGTTCACGGAGGGCCGTCAACACCTGGCGTATCACACACAGCAGTACCATCGCGCGCCATCCTGCCACAGCGACTTTCTTTACAAGTCAGCGCAGCAGGACCAAAGTCGCACCGTTTGGCGTGGGATGATCAAAGTCGACAAGGAAGCCCAGAAAACCGACGGTTACCAGCGCAATGACAACTTGGTTTTGTCGGAACGATCCCGGGCAGATTCCATTCCTGGACTGGAGATCGAGGCGGATGACGTTCGCTGCACACACGGAAGTACCACCGCGAAAGTGGACGAAGACCAGATCTTCTACGCCCGCTGCCGTGGCTTCACGCGAAAAGAGGCCACGCGAATGATCGTGTCGGGATTTTTCCAGCAGATCTTCGATCGCATCACGATCGAAAGCGTCCGCGATGCTCTCGCGGCTGCCATCGCGCGTCAAGTTCGCGAGTACGAATGATTCGCGGCGGCGGCCCACTCGTCTTCGCGTCGAGCATGGGACCATCCACCGCGCATGCGGACGTGTCCTCGTGGGATAGACGCCTCGCATCATGAGGGCCGTTGTTCTTGGCGAATCCGGTGTTCGTTTTCGGCCGGACCAACCGGATCCGATTCCGCAGCCGACAGAGATTCTCGTGCGGCCAATCCTGGCTGGTATATGCGAGACGGATCTTCAGCTCGTGCGGGGCTACATGGGCTTTCGCGGCATCCTGGGCCATGAGTTTGTCGGGATCGCACAGAGCGGTCGCCATGCGGGCAAACGCGTCGTTGCCGAAATCAACTGTTCCTGTCATGCCTGTGATACCTGCCTGGGCGGGCGGGCCAACCATTGTCCCCACCGCACCGTCCTCGGAATCGACCGCCATGATGGGGCATTCGCGGACGCGATGACGGTTCCCGAACGCAACCTGCACCTCGTCCCGGATGTCCTCGTTGACGAAGCAGCCGTCCTGACGGAACCGCTGGCAGCGGCTTTTCAGATCCCGGACCAGATCGACATCCATCCGGACATGGAGATCGTTGTCTTGGGTGACGGGCGCTTGGGTTTGTTCTGCGCGATGGTCCTGCATTCGATGCGCGCGAAGGTCCACGTCCTCGGTAAACACACCGAGAAGCTGCAGCGATTTCACGTGCGAGGTATCCACACCCAACAGCTAAGCTCCACGGAACCCGAATCGGTCCCGAGCAACACCGCGGATCTGGTGGTTGACTGCACCGGGTCCGCGAGCGGACTTCCCATGGCGATGCGTTTGGTCCGGCCACGCGGCACGGTCGTTCTGAAGACCACCGTTGCCGACAATCACTCGCTGAACCTTGCCAGCATTGTCATAGACGAGATCTCCGTGATCGGATCGCGTTGCGGTCCGTTTGACAAAGCCCTCCACGCTTTGGCGAATGACACCATCGACGTCCGCGATCTCATCACACATCGCTTCACGCTGTCAGAAACCCAAGCCGCTTTCACCGCCGCCCGCGCCCCATCGAGTTTCAAGGTGGTTTTTGAGTGCTGAAGGCACTTTCACGCCACAGAGAACCTGCACCTCGACCTTTTCTGATAGCAACCGATACCCCGGCGAGCCAACAGGCTGTAGTCCTTGCCGGATGGCTTTGGCATACTGCCGGGGTTAGCACGCGTTTCACGAAATCCGAGGGGCAACCGAGTGGAGTGTCCACAGTGCCAAAGCGACATCAGCCTACACCTCACTATATGCTGTGAGTGTGGGTATCAATTGGGCTTCCCGAATGTCCGCCATGCTGAGGTTGCCGAGGAAGTCGAAGCCCTCGACAAACGCTACGAGACGACGATCCATCAAGCCAAATCTCAGGGCTGCGAAGATCGATGTGACGAGTTCGAGCGCTGGGTAAAGGACACGACCCGCCCGGTGGTCTGTCGTGGGTGGGGAATCATCCAGCCGATGCTGTCGAAACCCAAAGACCTCTTTCGTTCGTTCTACGAGCTACTCGAGGCGGGCGAGCGATCTCCGCTGGACAACGGATTCGATCAGCAGCGGCAGGGCGTCGACGCAACGTTTTTCCCCTACTTCTACCAAAGCGTCAATTTTGCGGCGCTGTCCGGCAATGGACGAGGTCCCGCCTCCTACGGGGATTGCCACTTCACATTCAAGGAACCCGCCATCAGTCATCGACGATGGTTTTTGAAGAAAACACCCTTGTCTTCTCTCGGGAACATCGTGTCATTGCGGGACAGCGTCCCCCAGCCGGTTACTTGTTCACCTGGGAGAATCGCGGTCGGCTCGCCGTCGTGAAACTGGCGTCAAACCTGGGGGCGAACACGCCTGAGAGCGATTTTGCAGGTATTCTTTTAATACAGACCCGAAAAACAGATTCCGACGAATTCATTGAGTGTCATATCTATGGCAAGCTGACGATCTCCAACATCGAATCGTTTCGGGCCAAGAAACCAACTCGGAAAGCGGATCAGGTGCTTGCCGCTCACATCCGCCGCAAGCTTCACGAACTCGACGTCATCGAAGAGCCGCTTTGAAAGCACTCATCTCTGGACAGGCGGGAATCGCCGTACTTGCCAACGGATCGCAACACTGGTCGGTTTCAGTCGCCGAACCGGATCAACGAATCCCCTGCGCGCCCGAAGAATTCCATCTTCGGTTTTCGGGTGCCGATGACGTCGCTTCAGCCGAAGGCGACGAAGACGCGATCATTGCCCAGCTCGAAGAAGCATGGCAATTGGATCGTGCGTTGCAAATGACCTTGATCCTGCTTGGTAAACAGAAAGACGACGATATTCGGAAGATGGCTGCCGAGTGTCTGGAGGAGTTCTTGGAAAGCGATTCCGTGCTCGCACACGTTCTCAATCGTCTCCATGAGGCACCGATGACTTACGACGCCGACCTGGGTCAAGCGATCGAAATCGCTGGCGCGATCGGATGCAAGAAGGTCCAGTCGATGCTCGTGGAAACCCAGGATCGACAACCGAGCATTCGACTTGTCTGTCGCGCGTTCGATGCCATCGACGAGCAGCACTTTGATTCGGATCGTTATGCGTCCAAGGCCGGCGCACGACGTTGGTTCTCACACCGCGGTGTGTTTCGACGATTGGCAGCCGGGCACGGGTCAAGCATCGGCAACGAGATCATGGGTTTGTTGCTGGACCCTGAAATCGGCAGGGTTTCGGGAATCAAGCAGCTACTACCCAGGTGGGCTGCACCCTTAAAGACGCCTTCACCGCAGATGGACTATTCGGAGGACGCATCATCACCATCAAGTCGGAAACCGAAACAACGCGTTTCAAAGCAGCAAGTTCGCTCACCTCACGAACGGAAGCAACTGGCGGAGAGGCAGCTGGAAGAGATTCTCTCGCTCCTGGACCATGGCGAGGAAACAAAGGCCAGAAACTGGGCGGTGGATCTCTTTCATCGACAGACAGAAGCGGATGGCGCCGAGTACGGCGTCATGTCTATGTCCAATCTGGCCCGCCAGATGAAGGATCGGGGGCGGTTTCGCTTGCAGCTCCACTTTGCCCAGCTGGCTGCCGACTCGGAGGCAGCTGACGCTCAAGCCTTCAGCCAGCTTGCGGACGCCTTACTCCGTAATGGTGATCCCGTTTCGGCGTTGCGAAAGTACGACGAAACCATCGCAAAATTCGGCGAAAACGTCGTTCCAAGGTGCGGTCGCGCCGAGGTCCTTCGTGAGCTCAATCGCTACGAAAAGGTCCTCCAGCAGTACGACCAAACCATCGCGAAATTCAGCGAGGACGTGGTTGCAAGGTGTGGTCGCGCCGAGGTCCTGCGTGAGCTCAATCGCTACGAAGAAGCGCTCCAGCAGTACGACCAAACCATTGTGAGATTCGACGCGGACGTTGTGGCAAGAAACGGTCGCGCCGAGGTCCTGCGTGAACTCAATCGCTTTGAAGAAGCCCTTCAACAGTACGACGAAACCATCGCGAAATTCAGCGAGAGCGTCGTGGCAAGGTGCGGTCGCGCCGAGGTCCTGCGTGAGCTCAATCGCTACGAAAAGGCCCTCCAGCAGTACGACCAGACCATTGCGAAATTCAACACAGACGTCGTTGCGAGAAACGGTCGTGCTGAAGTCCTCCGTGAACTCAATCGCTACGAAGAAGCCCTTCAGCAGTACGATCAAACCGTTGCCAAATTCAATGGCGACCGCGTGGCTCAGAATGGCCGTGCGGTCTTACTCATGCGCCTGGGGCGTTATGAGGAAGCACTCTCACAACTTGGCCCGATCTCAACGGTAACCCGCCACGATTGGATCGACCACCACGTTCGCGGAATGATTCGCTTGGCACAGGGAGACTTTGCACGAGCGGCGGAGATTTTTGAGACTGGGATCGCATCCTGCCCGATTGCCAAGAGCATCTCCTATTTCCGAAGTGCGCTTGCCTTGACGCATATTAGGAGCAAGAACGCGGCGCGAGCGCTCCAAGCGATTGAGCAAGAGTCTGGCAAAATGGCGGAGATCTTTCGACTGCATGCGTACGGGGAACAAGGAGATCGTCCTCAGTGTCAGCAGGCCCATTCCAACGTCGCTACGGATGCCGACGGAAAGATTCAGGAGTTGGCGGGTTTGTTGTTCGAGGGCTACTTGTCCGAACAAGCGGCCAGCGTTCGGACGCGACAGTGGGAAGATGATGTGTTCCAAAGAGAGGCTGGTCTCTTGATCATGCACGCTGCATAGACAAGCTTCGTGTTCGACAGCGATTCGCCAGCAAGCCAATTCACAGTGCTGAACTTTCAGTTCTTGGCGGACGTGAAATTCAATTCCACATAGCAGGAAACTGCCTTGATGAAGAAATTGCTCTTGGTCGTGTGCGTTTCAGTTGTGTCTTCGCAAGTCGCCTTGGGGCAACAAACGTCAGCGAAACGCAAACGTCCGGGTCCGTCGATTGTTTGGGTCAATGAACCGAAACAGGGCTGGGATTCGCTGCCGACAGGTGTCACGCACCAAACGTTTCGTAGTCGTTTGGTGGATCAGGATATTGGTTACTGCGTCTACCAACCGCCACAGCTGCGTTTCGGAGAATCGAGTAACGAAAGTTACCCCGTTCTCTATAGCCTGCACGGCAACGGTGGCAATGAGTTCACGACGCTGGCGGTTGCCGAGGTGCTGGAACGACAGATTGAAGCGGGCACGACACCACCCCTGATCATGGTCTTTCCCAACGGAGGACACAGCACGTTCTACAAGAACAGAGCGGATGGCAAGTTCCCGATCGAATCCATCTTGCTCAACGAGTTGATCCCACACATCGATTCAACGATGCCCACGATCGGCGACCGCGTTGGCCGCTGCATCGAAGGCTTCTCCATGGGCGGTCGCGGTGCGATTCGACTGGCCATGAAACATCCCAAGCTTTTTTGTTCGGTCTTCTGTCAAGCCGGGAACGTGCCGCATCTGCTCGACACCTTCGACCAACTCGGCGTCGAGGAACGCGAGACATCGCTCTTGGGCCCCAAACGCGAGACGTGGGAAGCAGACGATGTGTATGCCGTGACCACGCGAAACCAAGCCGACATCAAGCAAAACGTCCGCATTCAAATCGCGTGCGGAACGAAGGACGGCGGTCACCTACCGACGATCCGCGATTTTCACGCTCATCTCATGGAACTGGGGATCGATCACACCTACATGGAACTGCAGAACCTGGCTCACAAGAGGACCGAAATGCTCGCACAACTGGGCCCGATCTGGTTTGATTCCCACGTCACGGCCCTAGCCCGGACATTGCGTCCGAACGAACGATTCTGAATCTAAGTTTCAGAAATCACTGGGTTTGCGCGATCACATTGCAATGACAGTCTGCCTATCAGCCGGATCGCGTTAGCGAGTGTCCCGCTTAAGACGTAACCCATCGGGACGTTGTCACGGGAATGGAAAGGGAAATCGTGCTCGTACTCAGCCGCGGAGTGGCGGTACTCATACTCCTACTCGACTCGTTGCTGTCTCGAGTACGAGTACCGCTTCGCTGAGTACGAGTACGAGTACGATTTTCAGCGTGACCGACGGTTTTTGCCTGGCTTGCTAAGCTGGACGCTCTCATTAGCGACCGTTTATCACGCGATTTCATGCGTATTCGTAGAACCGTGAGCTGACGCTCTGCGGCTGATGCAATATCCGGGTTAGGACACCGCGAGGGTGTGAACGTCGAAACGCACGACCGCCGCTAGGATCGCGCGCGACTCCTGCCCAGCGGACAGCGAAGAGGGAATCTGTTACTTTTCCCACGCGAGCCCATCTCGCTGACGCAACCCATCGATACCACCCAACAACAATCCCATCCCATCATGTCCGAATCTGATCCCCAAGCGTCGTTTCGTCTCGGAACACAAGCCCTCCACGCCGGTCAGGGTGTCGACCCCGCGACCAACGCGCGGGCGGTGCCGATTTACGCCACGACCAGCTACCAGTTCAACGACACGGACCACGCCGCGGCTCTCTTTGGACTCGCCGAGTTTGGCAACATCTACAGCCGTTTGATGAACCCGACGGTGGACGTGCTGGAAAAGCGACTCGCGGCCATGGACGGTGGCGTCACGGGCCTGTGTTTTGCATCGGGTCAGTCCGCTATCACAGCAGCCATCCTGACGCTGGCGCACAGCGGTCAAAACATTGTCAGCAGCACTTCTTTGTATGGAGGCACTTGGACTCTTTTCACACAGACCTTCAAGCAACTAGGCATCGACGTGCGTTTCTTTGATCCCGATCAACCCGAGACGATCCACGAATTGATCGACGAGAACACGCGTTTGGTGTACATGGAGAGCATTGGTAACCCGAAGAACGATGTTCCGGATTTCAAAGCCATCGCCGATGCCGCACACAGCGCCCCGCACGGCGCCGTGCCCGTTCTTTGCGACAACACGGTCATGACGCCGATGTTGCTACGTCCCATTGATCATGGCATCGACATCGTGATCTACAGCACGACCAAGTTCCTGGGTGGTCACGGCGTTCACATCGGAGGTGCGATCGTCGACAGCGGCAATTTCAAATGGGCCGACAACCCAGACAAATGGCCGGAGTTTTGCGGCCCGTCCCCGTCCTACCACGGAGCCGTCTTTGAGGAACATCTCCGACCCATGGGGAATATCGCCTACAACATTCACATTCGCACGCACTGGCTTCGTGATACGGGCGCGGCGATGAGTCCTTTCGCCGCGTTTCTATTCCTGCAGGGAATCGAGACCTTACACCTGAGAATGCCGCGTCACTGCGAGAACGCCCAAGCGGTCGCGGAGTTTTTGAATGATCACCCGGGGGTGGAGTGGGTGAATTATCCGGGCTTGGCCGATCACCCGAATCACGCCATGGCAAACCGCTACCTACCCAACGGCAAAGGCGCGATCTTGGGCTTTGGTATCAAGGGTGGCATGGAAGCCGGCAAGAAGTTCATCAACGCGTGCAAACTCTGCTCGCACCTGGCCAACATCGGTGACGCGAAGACGCTCGTCATTCACCCCGCGTCAACGACTCACCAACAGTTGACGCCAGAGGAACAGCAACAAACGGGTGTCGTCCCCGAGTACATTCGTGTGTCCGTCGGCATCGAGGACGCAGCAGATATCATCGATGATCTGAAGCAGGCCCTTTCCGTCGCAACAGCCTGATGGCCGATCGGCTTTCGCCCGCCGATGAGATGTCGCGCCATCCGAGTGCACGCTCGGATGGGCAGGTTTCCGGAGAATTGCGAGCCGCTGAAAGCACGGACGACGTTCGCAGCGATGCGCCCCTGGTCCACGCCAAGACATACGATCTACCCCGACCGCTGCGTCTGGAGCGGGGCGGGGAGCTGCCGCGTGTGCGTTGTTGTTACGAGACCTGGGGATCGCTGCGTGAAGACGCATCCAACGCGGTCCTGGTCTTGCATGCGATTTCGGGCGATTCCCACGCCGCCCGGCACGATGCGGCGGACCTTCCCGGATGGTGGGATGACCTGATTGGCCCCGGCAAGGCCATCGACACCGAACGGTGGTTTTTGGTCTGCCCCAACGTCCTGGGCGGTTGCCGTGGCACCACGGGCCCGGGTGACATCGACCCGCAGACCACGGACGCGCCGGGTGGACCCCGTCGATACGGGGCCGATTTTCCCGTGATCACCATAGGCGACATGGTGGAAGTGCAACGGGAACTTGCGGAGCACCTGGGGATCAAACGGTGGCGTGCGATCGTGGGAGGTTCGCTTGGCGGCCACCAAGCGCTTCAGTGGATCGCCCGCTATCCCGATGCCGCACAAACCTGCGTGGTCATCGCATCCAGCGCGAGACTGACCAGTCAGGCGCTTGCTTTCGATGTTGTCGGTCGCAACGCAATCGCGACCGACCCACAGTTCGCCGGCGGCCAGTACTACGACCAAGCCGTCGGACCCGACACGGGCTTGGCGATCGCCCGCATGCTGGGCCACATCACCTACTTGTCCGTTGACGCGATGGAAGCCAAGTTCGACCCCGATCGACATGATCCGCGCAAGATTGCGGGTCAGTTCGAACAGCGTTTTAGCGTTGGCAGCTACCTCGCCCATCAAGGCCAAAAATTTGTCTCGCGCTTCGACGCCAACAGCTACAACACGCTTTCAACGGCCATGGACCTCTTTGACTTGGGGAGCACACGTCTGAAGCTGATGGAAACCTTCGACGAAGCGGCATGTGAGTTTCTCTTGGTCAGCTTCAGCAGCGACTGGTTGTTCCCACCCGCTCAATCGCGCGACATCGTCAACGCGCTCACCGCACTCGACAAGCGGGTGACGTACGCGGAAATCACGACGGACGCGGGACACGACGCATTTCTAATCGCTCGCGATATCGCCACCTACGGTCCTCTCGTTCGCGAACGATTGCAATCAAGTGAGCATAACGCACACGCCGCTTCGGCACCGCGTCCATCGCTTACGCCCGCCGAGGCATCCATTCTGGATCTCATCGAGCCTGGGAGCAGTGTTCTCGACTTGGGCTGCGGCGATGGGCACTTGCTTCACGCGTTGAAACAACGCGACCAGACGAGCGCCGCCGATTCCCAGCCACACTTGATGGGCGTGGAAGTCGCACAGAATCACATCCTGGCGACCGCGATGCGAGGAATCGACGTGATCGATTACGACCTCAACAAAGGTCTGCCTGCATTCATCGACAACCAATTCGATGTGGTCGTTTTGAACAACACATTGCAGGCGGTGGCCAACGTCATTGAGCTTCTCGAGGAGCTCTTGCGTGTCGGTCGTCAAGGCGTGATCAGTTTTCCCAATTTTGGCTACAAGTCACTACGGGAAGACTATGTTGTGCGGGGCAGATCCCCTCGAGCGAAAGGTGCGTTTGACCACTGCTGGCACGAGACACCCAATCGAAGGTTCCCGACCATCGCGGATGTGCTGGAGCTGCTGGATCAACGGAACGTTTCCGTATGGAAGCAATCCTACTGGGACCTCACCGAAGGACACCGCGTGGCAAAGGACGATGACCCCAACCGGAATGCCGACACAGCCGTTCTTCTCCTCGGGCGGGCTGATTCGCACCCCTAGTCGCCACGGTTTGAAGAAACGGACGAGGAGCGATAAATTTAGGTTGTTGGCTGCGGACGAGCCGTGGGCTGCGGTCGAGCCGTGGGCTGCGGTCGAGCCATTGGCTGCGGTCGAGCCATTGCGTGCGGTCGAGATTGGGCTGGACATCCCGGAAGAGGGTCACGATGAGCTTTGGTGCGGAAACGGAAACCCCTTTGGGAACCATGCATGGTCGCGATTTTCCGGCCATTCGGCAGTTCACCATCTTTTTGGAGAACCGTGTCGGTCAGCTCTTGGAAGTCGTCCGTCGATTTGAGGGCACCGGGATTCGGATCGTTGCATTGTCGATCAACGATGCTGCCGAGTGTGCCTTCGTCCGGTTCCTGGTGAGCGACGCCGACCGAGGCCGCGAAATCCTGGAACGATCGGGACTCGCGATCATCGAAACCGATCTGGTCGGCGTGGAGTTGCCGGAGTGCCCCCAGCCCCTGCTGCGTGTTTGCACGGCACTCCTGCAAGCGGAAATCAACATCATCCAGGCCTACCCGCTCATTGTGCGACCTCACGGGAAACCCGCCGTGGCGATCATGGTCGAAGGGATCGAGATGGCGATGAAAACGCTCTCCGAGAAGGGTTTTCGCATCATCACGGAACACGATTTGGAGGATCCGTCGGCGGGTCTCGAGGATTGAGCGGGCACCGGTTCTGAGGGTTCGGGCGGCCCGCTCCGTCGTCCAACTTGACCCACTGATTCAATAGAGGGTCGGTTTCCTTGCGATGGCCTCCTCCACCTCTCAATACGTGTGATGACTGAATCGGCATTGCCTCCCTACGACTCTTTCTTGTTGGTCTCCTTTGGCGGCCCCGAAGGCCCCGATGACGTCATGCCTTTTCTCGAGAACGTCTTGCGGGGAAAGAACGTGCCGCGGGAACGGATGCTGGAGGTCTCGGAACACTACAACCACTTCGGCGGCGTAAGCCCCATCAACGATCAAAATCGGCAACTGATCGAAGCGATCCGCGCCGAGTTTGACAGGCAATCCGTCGATCTGCCGATTTACTGGGGCAACCGGAACTGGGATCCCTATTTCGCAGACACGCTGCGACAGATGCGCGACGACGGCTGCCAGCGCTCGCTCGCCTTTTTCACCAGCATGTTCAGTTGCTACAGCGGGTGTCGGCAGTACCGTGAAAACATCATCGAAGCTCGCGAACAGGTCGGCGAGGACGCGCCGATAGTGGAGAAGGTTCGCATGGGTTTCAACCACCCTGGCTTCATAGGAGCCATGTCGGATTCCGTCACGGATGCCGTGGCATCCATCCAGGGAGACCCGGCATCGACGTCCGTCTTGTTCACGGCCCACAGCATTCCCATGGGAATGGCAGACAACTGCGACTATGAGAAACAGCTGCGTGAATCCTGTCGACTGGTGGCGGATGCAGCGGGCATCTCGCAGTGGCGCCTGGTCTTTCAGAGCCGCAGTGGCCCTCCGAGCCAGCCTTGGTTAGAACCGGATGTTCTGGATGCCATCACCGAAATGGATGATGCTGGAAAACTGGCTTCCCTGGTGATCCTGCCGATCGGGTTTGTCAGCGACCACATGGAAGTGATGTTCGATCTGGATGAGGAAGCCGCCGAACTGTGCGAAGAACGAGGGATCCCCATGGCGCGCGCGACAACGGCCGGGACGGCCCCGAAATTTGTGGCGATGATCGTGGACTTGGTCCGGGAACGAATGGGCCTGACGGACGGCAAACGAGCCTTGGGAGACCTCGGACCCTGGCACGACGTTTGCCCCAAAGACTGCTGTCTTTACACGCCGCGGCGCCCCCCCATGGCGGGTCAGAACGGCCCAAACGCTGGTCGACCCGGACGCCCCGTTGGGGCGGGGCCCCAAGGCAGCTAAGCTTTGAATCGTGGAGATTTTGATAAGCATCTTTGGCTGAAACGATCGAACACTATGCCGCAACTTGCCCACCAAGTTTTCTTTACGTTGAAGGATCGGACGCCCACCGCGATTGAGTCACTCATCTCGGATTGCCAAACCTACCTGACGGATCATCCCGGGATGGTGGGATTCGCCGTCGGATCGCGCGAAGCCGATTATCAACGCCCGGTCAACCAGGATTTTGACGTTTGTTTGCATACGGTGTTCGAAACTCGGGACGCGCATGACGCGTATCAAACCGCGCCTCGCCACCTCGAATTCATCGAGAAGCAGAAAGAGAATTGGGCGGAGGTTCGCGTCTATGACAGCAACCTCTCCACGTAACGCGGCTGGCTTCCCAGCACGCATGAACCAACCCTTCCTCAGCCGAGCGAGGCGCGTGCCTCGCCTGTTCTTACACATCCAACCCCTCTCCAAGAGACTTTGATATGAGTGTTCTGGTTGCACAACAAGCACCCGACTTCACCGCCACCGCCGTCATGCCCGACGGACAGTTCAAAGACGATTTTTCGCTCAGTGACTACAAGGGAAAGTACGTCCTGCTGTTCTTCTGGCCATTGGATTTCACCTTCGTGTGCCCCACCGAGATCATTGCCTTCAGCGATCGCGCGAGCGAATTTGCGGAGTTGGGCGTTCAGATCGTTGGCGTCTCGATTGACAGTCACTTCACTCACTTGGCATGGACCAATACGCCTCGCGACCAAGGTGGAATCGGGAAGACCGAATACCCGCTCGTCGCGGATCTGAGCAAACAGATTTCACGCGACTACGACGTGTTGCTTGATGGCGGCGTCGCCCTCCGCGGCCTGTTCCTGATCGACAAGGAAGGCGTTGTCCAGCATCAGGTCGTCAACAATCTGCCGCTGGGTCGCAGTGTTGACGAGGCACTCCGAATGGTGAAGGCACTGCAGTACTTTGAAACCAACGGTGAAGTGTGCCCGGCGAACTGGCAAGAAGGTTCACGCACAATCAAGCCAGACGTCGACAACAGCAAAGAGTTCTTTTCTGCTGAGTACGCCGGCTAGGCAACAGAATCATGTGGCATGCCGATCCCGGTCAACGCTTTCGTGGCTTTTGGAAATCTTCCGAGGATCACGAGTCGGAGACTGATCTCACCTTGGATCTCCACCGATCCAATCGTTGGTCTCTGGGATCGGCAGCATGCCCCACGGCTCTGTCAATATTGCCCGTTGCACCCGAGGCAGTTCTGCCGACGCCGGAAGATGATTTTCAACGGGATTCAGAATGGCACTTCAGCTGCCCGCAGTCCCACGAAGCGAATGGCTCCGGAACCTTTGGCGTGAACTTGGTGGTATCCCATCTCAGTTCCGAAGCCAATGCCGTTGTCATAGAACTGATTCTTTCTGTTCAAACGTCGCTGCTGGATTCTGAACCGACACTCGACTTTCAGTTGCGGTCCGACGTGCCAGTGACAGCCCGCGCGAACAACGCGATTCACACCGCCGTGATAGGATCGCAGCGATGGAGCATTCTGCTGGGTCCCCATGATGCCCCCTTCACGTCCAACCATTCCACGTCCCACGACCTGAGGCTGCGTCTGTTTGGCGAATTCATGGAAAAAGGCGTCATTCGCAAAGCACGTCCGTGGCTCGTGGTGCAATCCACGGGTGACACCGCAACGGATCTGGACGAAATCCTCCAGCGGCTCACCGAATCCCCGCTCCCGCTGACAGCTTGAAATGCCAGACTCGCGTCACTCGTTTCTGGTCTTCTCGACAAACTGTCTGACGATCATGGGTGTGACCGCGTAGCTTCGAACGCGACTGTTCCGAGCGATGTTGAGCCCCAAGAAATGACCGCTCAGATCAAACAGCGGTCCGCCACAGTTGGAAGGGTCCAAGTCCGCGTCATGTGAAATGACCTGGCGGAAACCATCGCGACGCCCGCTCTTCTCCATCTGGTCAGCCGCATGCCCCGAAAAAGATGGAAACGCCCCCAAGCGGATCGTCTTCTGTAACTCATCATCCCCACGCATGATGACTGCGACGATGGTTTCGTTGGGATCCACTGTCCGCAGGAAACTACGCAACTCCGTTTGAGTTCGGATCCGCTGTTCGTTCAATTTTGTGACGACGTCACCCACCTCCAGGCCGGCTCTTTCGGCCGCCCCATCCTTGGTGATCTCACGCAGGATCGCCCCGGCATTGTCCTGGTAGTCGGCAGGCATCACGCCCAGAAAGCCTCGACTCTGCTGCTTTCGGGACTCGAATGCCAGGCGACTCAAAACACTGACCAAACCCGGTCCTGTGGGATCCGGCGACAGCAGGAACAAGCCAACTTTGGAAGCCTTCTCCGTTGATCCATTGAGATCGATCCCCTTCTCGTGCCGTTGCGGAGATTGCATCAAGACCAGGTCGTTGATGCTGTCGCGCGCAACAACCTCAAGTCGCAATTTGACCCCAGAAATCTCTGTCGTCGGTTCTTGATGCACCATCGAACTCTTGCTCAGGACAAAGCGGGTGCCCTTGATCAACGTTCCGAGGACGGTCGCATCTTCGTCCTCGCCCAGTGCGCTACGAATTTCAACGCACGCGTCGTCAAGCCTTGATTCAAGCTCGGTGAACTGTCTAGGGAGGCTCGCAAGCTCTTCGATGGCCTCCGGCGTCGGAAGCTCGGTATCGCCGTAGTCAGGTAGTTCCACTCTCGGCGCGGCTTCCCGTTCAACGTCGAACGGCATGCGGAGCTCGAGCGTCTCTTCCTCTCTCAACACGACGACAAGCATTTCCATGGCGCCTTCGTCTCGGGCTGCGACCAGAGCGTTTCGTAGTTCCGCGATGGAAGACGTCTGCCGACCATAGGCAGACTGAATGATGTCCTTTGCTTTCAGACCATGCTGCGCGGCCAACGTGCCGTCAAGAACACTTGTCACCTCGACGCCAGATCGATCCCGCAGTCCTGAACCCCGGAAACCAAGTTTTGGCACGGGCGGCCCCGATTCCGTGAACGACTGTTCTCGGTTGAGCTCACTCCAAAACGCCTTGAAGGTATCAATGGGCACCTCGAAGTTCCGCTCCATGCCTCTTCCGATGCGTGAATGGATCCCGATCACCCTGCCGTGAAGATCAAAAAGTGCTCCACCGGAATCACCAGGCTCCATCAAGGCCGTTGACTGGAACATGTTATCGCCACGACGGGTGCGTACGATTCGGCCAAAGCGAACAAGAGGGATGCCTCGCGTGCCCTGGCCGCCTGGAAAACTGACACTAAGGCAAGGTTGGTTACGAACCAGCGTGTTCGATTCACCCATCTCCACGTAGGGCAAATCGCCAACCTCACCTGAAATCTGCAAAAGTGCACAGTCCGCCTGTGAATTGGAACCTTTCCCGCGTGCAGTGAATCGCCGGCCATCCTGCAGCGTGATCTGATAGCGACCACCCGGGCGCACAGCGTGGCCAGCTGAAAGCACATGCCCTTCCTTGCTAACGATAACGCCACTGAAGGTTCCACCGCGTTGCCCGACCGTGACCACCGCTGGTTTCACTGCTTCAATGGTCGAGTAAATCCTGTTCTGAAGAACATCGGCGTGAAACTCGGCGGGCGCAGTTGAACCCACGTTCCATGCAAACGCGGCCATCACCAGGACAGACAAACAGTGCCCGTGAGAGAGATGCATGATAGAGTCAATTGATTGAAGCAACAAAATTCGAGAAAGCCCCAACCACTGGAGCCACCAAACAGACAACACACTTGCGATGATCAACGGCATCAACACACCGCGCTACCTCCTTCGACTAGGCTTTTCCCGACGGTCCCGCCTCCCTTGCACCTCAGAAAGTTAACGTGGCATGCCTCGAAACACAGTCTCCCATGTTCGCGTATCTGTTCCGCTTCTGATCCTGAGCATGGTTTTTTGTTTGACAAGTGTCAACGGAAGCCCCCCCAACATCATTTTGATTCTGGTCGATGACCAAGGCTATTACGACCTCGGCTGCTACGGCGCGTCTGAAGTGGAGACGCCTCGGATCGATGGGATGGCTGCAAGTGGCGTCCGACTGACGGATTACTACGCGGCCGCTCCGATCTGCAGCCCTTCTCGCGCGGGCCTCCTAACCGGCTGCTACCCACGTCGCGTTGGCAATCATATCTGGGTTCACCGAGCGGATTCGGTTCATGGAATCCACCCCGATGAGCTCACACTGGCAGAGCTCTTGCAAACCAAAGGATACGCAACAGGCTGTATCGGAAAATGGCACCTTGGGTTCGATGATGCGTTCCTTCCCAATGCTCAAGGCTTTGATCATTACTTCGGACTTCACCACAACCTGGACCCCGTTGAGCGTGTCTACTTCGGGGAGGATGGTCCACCCTTGATGCAGAATGGCCGGGTCGTGCAATCGCGTGTCGATCCAAGCGAACTCTGTGAACGCTACACCGACGAAGCCTTGCGTTTCATCGACAGGCACCAGCAAGATCCCTTCTTCCTGTACTTGCCCCACACCATGCTCCACAACCCGTTGGGCGTCGGCCCGGCGTTCCAGGGAACGTCCCAGTGGGGTGAATATGGTGACGCCATCGAAGAACTGGACTTCCACGTGGGCCGCATCCTCGACAAGCTGACCGAGACTGGTTTGCAGGACAACACGCTCGTCATCTACGTGTCTGATAACGGACGTGGTCCAGGCAGAAACTCAGACCAACCCCTACAAGGTCGAAAGCTATCCACCTATGAAGCGGGAATGCGCGTGCCGGCGATCGTCTGGGGACCTGGACTCTCCATCGAAGAAGGCAAGACCTCGGCAGAGCTCACGCATGCCATGGACTGGTACCCCACGCTTGCCACGATCGCGGGCATACGGGTTCCCAAAAACCGCATCATCGACGGTCGGGACCTGACCCCCATGCTGACGGGCCAGTCCAAACGTGTCCCCGCTCCGGGGCTCAAACTCTCGTTGAATGCCGACGTGCCATTACGTCGCCCATGGGATCCACCAGGTGAATGGTCACCGCTGATCAAGAGGTATGAATACAACGACGCGTTCTTTTATCACGGCGCTGAGGGAGCCCTCGCCGCTGTCCGCTGGCGCAACTGGAAGCTGACTCTCAGCCCATCACTGAGACTGTTTGATCTTTCAAAGGACCCGCGTGAGCAAACGCCCATCCGGAATGGACAGATCACACGAAAGTTGCGAGGAATGGTTGTTCTTTTCCAACATGAGATGGAACGTCACGCGCGTCGCGCAGGTGATGGCAGGTCTCAGTTTGATCGAGACGCCAAAACATCCGTGGGAAGAAACATCGAAGCGCAACTGAGTACGCGTAGGAATATCACGTACACCCGCGCGGGCGACCACGAATTGCAAATGGACATCTACCGGCCGAAGGACCCTTGGGGCGACCTTCCTGGCATCGTTTGCATCCACGGAGGTGGCTGGGCCAATGGGAATCGCAGCAATCATGGCAACCTGGCGAAAGCCTTGGCCGCACGTGGATTCGTTGCGGCGACCATCTCTTATCGCCTGAGCGGCGAAGCCCCTTTCCCAGCCGCCATCGAAGATTGCAAGGCCGCTGTCCGGTTCCTTCGATCACAAGCAAACCAGCTGGGAATCGATCGCGATCACATCGGTGCGATCGGCCTCTCAGCAGGCGGCCATCTGACCGCGTTGCTGGGGACCAGTGGTGGCGTGAAGGCCTTGGAAGGGTCTGGCGGCCACATGGAATTCTCATCGACCATTCAGGCTGCCGTTCCGATGGGAGCGCAAACGGACCTCCTGTCCGAAAGGACGCGTGAGATCTCGGCAGTCGAAGAACGGGGCCGCATCTGGAGGCAGTTCCTCAGTGGTTCACAGGAGGCGGCACACGCCAACTACCGATCAGCCTCACCGTTGACACATCTGGATGCGGAGGATCCGCCGATGCTGTTCATCACCGGAGGACGGGACGATCCCAGCACGCGTGCCAAGGGATTCCGAGCGCGGATGAACGAGCTCACCATCGATCAAGAATTGCTGGTGATCGATGACGCGCCGCACCCGTTCCTAGGAAAACAGGTTTGGTTTGACGAGGCCGTCGAAGCCGCGGCAAACTTCTTTCACGCCAAACTGAAGGCAGGCGACTCGAATTAGATCCGAAGCCTTGATCACAACATCCGACGCGCATTCCGCCGCAGCACTGTTCTCCGGTAGCGGAACTCGCCAAGAGTTTCGGTCGGGCGGACATTTGGTGTTTCGTCTCGCTTTACCGCTAAGATTCTGCAAATGAGCCGACGGGCGTTAACCAAACAAAGATAACGCACTACCCGCACACTTGCCGCCGTCCCGGTCTATGACTCCGCTTCGGGTCGAAGCACTGGGAACAGAATGACATCGCGGATCGATTTTTGATTGGTCAACACCATCACCAACCGATCAATCCCAATCCCAAGACCACCTGCTGGCGGCATCGCATATCGAAGAGCCCGCACGAAGTCATGGTCCATCTTGGCCATGCTGTCTTCGTCGTCTTGGCCTTCCAACTGCGTTCGAAACAACGCCTCCTGCAGGTCGGGATCGTTCAATTCCGTGTAGGCATTCGCCAACTCCATCCCGCAAATGAACAACTCAAAGCGTTCGGCAATCTCGGGATTGTCCACTTTGCGTTTGGTCAGCGGACAAATGCTGGCGGGGTAGTCCATCACGAACACGGGTCCCTGCAACGTGTCCTCGACCTTCTCCTCAAAGATCTCATTACGAACCACATCGGGGTGCTTCCCATCCGTGGGAATCCGTAGAGATGTGGCCAGCTTCAACACGGCGTCTTCATCCGACGCATCCACTCCCGTCGCTTTTTCAAACAGCTCCGCGTAAGTCGCTCGCTGGAAGGGTGGTGTGAAATCCACCGCCTGACCTTGAAACTCTCGCTCGTAGCCACCGCCAATCACATCGATCGCGCCGGTGATGATGGCTTCGGTCAAATCCATCATCGATCGATAGTCACCATACGCCTGATAGGTCTCCAACATGGTGAACTCAGGATTGTGGCGCGGTGACAGCCCCTCGTTGCGATACACGCGTCCAAGTTCGTAGACGCGTTCCATACCTCCCACCATCAACCGCTTCAGGTGCAGTTCCAAAGCAATGCGCATCGTCAATGGCATGTCGAGTGCATTGTGATGCGTTTCGAAGGGACGCGCCGCAGCACCACCCGCGACCGTGTGCAGGGTGGGTCCCTCGACCTCGCAGAAACCCTGCCCATCCAAAGTCGAACGAACCGATTTGATGATCTTGGTTCGGTCCAGGAACGTTTGCATCACCCCGTCATTGAAGGCCAAATCTGCATAGCGCATCCGCTGACGCAAATCGGGATCGGTCATCCCAGCATGCTTGTCCGGTGGAACCTCCAACATCTTCGTCATCAAACCAAGCTTCTCGACAAACACGGTCAGTTCACCGGTGTTGGTACGACCGAGTCGACCGTCGGCGTAGACGAGATCCCCGAGATCAAACAGCTTGGCGATCTCAAAATCATCCCCAACCTGCTTCATGCCAATGAACAGCTGGATCTCGCCTGTCCAATCACGGATGTTCGCGAAGATCAACTTGCCCTTGGTTCGCAACAACAGGATCCGACCTGCCACGCGGACTTGCGGACCAACCTCCTCCCCGGGTCCGTTGTCGGACTTCCACTGTCGATAGTCGATGTCATCACTTTCGACATCGGGTAGTTCCAAGGTCTGCCCGTCCTTGGTGACAAACTGAATTTCACCGATGCGATCTCGACACTCCGAGACCCAAGTCCGGTTATCCAAGCGGTGCCCGAATGGATCAATGCCTTTCTCAGTCAGCTGAACCAGCTTGTGACGCCGAGCGGCATGGGGATCGGTCAGGTCCTCGGGCTGGTCTTCGCCGTCAGTCATCGGTTTCAATCGTTTGAGGTCGGATCGCGATTCATCTCTTCGCGCAAGTCAATGCATGCAAGCGAGGATTGTAAGAACCGCATACGCACTGGGAAGACGACCGCCCAGGAAGGTCTTCGCTACAGAAACGATCCCACCGGCAGGATCATGATTTTGCCGTCGCCCATCCGACCCGTGCGTGTCACAGCCACGATCTTGGCCACCACCTCATCCAGCCGCCGATCGTCCACCCAGATCGTGATTTCAACCTTCGGCACAAAGGCTTGCGAATACTCGGTGTCCTGATACTGGTCGAGGTAGCTCTTCTGACGCCCATAACCCTTCACTTCCATCACGGACAGAGCCTCCAGGGGGGCACGCTTGAGTGCGGCCAAAACCTCCTCGGCAATGTGCGGTGCGACAACAGTGATGATCTGTTTCATCGCTTCCAGTGGCACCTTGGATGTGAGTTTGGAACGTCGAGCACGTGCACGGCGTCGGGTTAGGTCCTGAATTCTGGTTTTCCTGGCTGCACTAACTGCCCGTGTCCGAATCTCTCTTTGGACGATGAAACCAAGGAAACAACGGTTTTGCGTGACAACCCATGTTTTCAGGTCGCGGCGGCCGATGCTTTCTCGGCCAACAACTCCGCGATTTGAACCGCGTTTGTGGCCGCACCTTTTCGCAGATTGTCGCTGACGCACCAGAACGCAAGCCCGCAGTCGGAGCTGATATCCGCACGAATCCGACCCACGAACACATCATCCTTTCCGTCACAATCCCGCGGCATCGGATACCGATTGGCATTCAAGTCATCGACAACGGTGATGCCGTCAGCAGCTTCGAACCATTTCGTCGCCTGTTCGACCGAGACGGGTTCTGCCGTTTCCACCAACAACGACTCACTGTGACCCACGGCAACGGGAACACGCACACACGTGGGACAAACGGCGATCGAGTCGTCGCCGAGGATCTTGCGAGTCTCGTACACCATCTTCATCTCTTCGCTGGTGTAGCCGGCATGTTTCTCGGAACCGATCTGAGGAATCAAATTGAAGGCAATCGGGTGCTGAAACACCTCCGGCTCATGTGATCTTTCATTGAGGGCAGCTTGCGTGCTGGCATTCAGTTCCTCGTTTCCTGCCAAACCGGCGCCGCTGGTCGCTTGATACGTGCTAACCACCACACGCTTGACGCCCACTTCGCGATGTAAAGGCGCGAGCGCCACGACCATCTGAGTCGTGCTGCAGTTTGGACTCGCAACAATTCCTTGATGTTGCGTGACCGCGTCCGGGTTGACCTCCGGAACAATCAGCGGAACGTCCTCGTGCATCCGCCAATAGCCACTTTCATCGACGACCACGGCACCGGCTTGGACAGCCCAAGGAGAAAACTCCGCTGAAACTTCATCGGGCGTGCTGGCGATCACCAAATCGACACCTCGAAACGCGTCGGGAGTCAGCGCTTCCACGGTGATGTCTTCGCCCGCAAACGACACCGTCTTGCCGGCACTCCGAGCAGAGGCAAGCAAACGAAGTCGACCCATCTGAAACTGGCGTCGTTCCAGCTCATCCAAAACAATACGACCGACCGCACCCGTCGCACCGACAACCGCTACGCAATCAAACACAATCAAACACTCTCGGATAAAAATGGCCGGGCGAGGGAGATTCGCCGGGTTCGAACCAACTCAAACATCAACGGACACACGCGAATCAACGCCGTGCCATCCGACGGGCGATCGCCTCGCGCGGCAGCGGCATGATCGTGGACGCAGCCCCCACATTCTCCAACAGATCATCGCGACCGGGAACCTTTTCAGCTTTGTCATAGGTGACCAGGTAAGCGCCAATCTGGACTCCGCCCTGTTCATAGACGGGAGGCCAGAACTCCTCCCCGCGACTCGATAGCGTGCGCGATAGCAAACGCGTGGCCCGGCCGGAGAATCCACTTAGAACCATGTCCAAACGTCCCAGTGCTTCCCGATACAAGTAGAAGACCAATGCCGTGTCCGCATTGTCGCCCCCGGCGTACTTCCAAGTGCCGTCGTCCGTCTCGTAGTAGAAACCTGGTTCCGGTGCGTCTTCGTTCTTACTGAGTCGCACTCCGGCGGAGGCTCCGTCGGGCTTCGGATCGCTATCACGATAACGCAGGAAGAACGGACAGCTACGCGCGGACACGTCATCCACGTCATCCTCCGTCACGAAGGGGGTACAGCCGAACGCATCTGAAAAGAGCAACTCGACCGCCGGATTGCTTTTCACGCTCCCGATGCAAATCACGCCCCGATCCCCTTGGGCATTGGTAAAGCTCTCAAAGACGCTTGTGGCCCTTTCGCGAGCATCTTCCAACGAAACCTGTCCGGGACTCCACACCAGCGTCTGCTGGATCCGATCTGGCATGGGCACCTGCGGGTTGTTCTCGTCGGGTGCCATGTGTTTGGCGATCCCACCCAAGGTCGAAATGCCGTTGAGCAGTTCCCCCACCAAGACCGAATCACTGGCGACGACCATCGCGTTCTCGGGTGTATTGCCGCCCTCTCCTTGACGGACCCCGACCACAATCTCGATATCTTTGCGACGCGCGATCATCTCCCACAGGTTTTCCGCGTTGACGGCAAAAAGCGCCCCCGGAAGTTGATCCGCACTCGCATGCCCGTTATCGATCAAGTAGTCGCAAAGTCGCGAAAGCGCATCCAAGGGGATGTACTTCGCCTCGTTTTTCAGCAGTGAGGCGACCTGATGTCGATCCAGACCGGTATGCTCGACGATGGCTTTGATCGTGCCGGGTCGTTTACGACGATCAGGGGTATGGCCGAGCAACTCGGCCAAGCGAAAGGCGTATCTCATAAGATCGGATCAACCGCTTTCTGTGAGAAGACAAAAGGACCGGGGGTGGACGGAAACGCGTCCCTGGAACAGCTCAAACAAGGGATCCCGCCTCTCCCGTGCAAACATCTTGCATGACACACCCGTCAGGCAAAAGGCGCGATTCAAAAATTCGCCCCATGTGGGATGCCTTGACTGGTTCCACCGAGACGCCAACTTACGGCGGGCAATGATATTTTTTGCCGATTTTTTCAAGGTCAAACGCGATCCACCCCCATGCGCACCACCCAAAAGGGCTGATCGTAAAGATTTTTTCTAAGGGGCATCATGCTACCATTCAACTCAGCGAGAACTCGTTGTGGCTCGTCCTGAAACGCGGGCTTAGACTGGAGTGGGACGCTTCGTGGAATACACCTGCGCGCGTCGCTCGCCAACCCAATTTTCCCGGACCCGACGCGGCCATGCATCCCCTTGTTCAAGAACACATTCGCAAAGCGCAGGTCGCCCTCTGGCGCGCCGAGTTAATGCGTTGCGGTCTGTTCCTGACTTGCATCGTCTTGGCAGCCATCCTCGCTTGGTTGTTGACGGATCAATGGCTGGTCCCATTAGGAGCCCTTGGCCGAACGCTAGCGATGCTCGTCATGCTCATCGGTACTATGGTCTTCTTCTGGCGAACCGTGGTCCCGCTGCTGCAAAGCCAAATCGCAGAGGACTATGCCGCTCGATCCCTGGAAAGAGATCATCCCGAGCTTGGACATCGTCTGTCGTCTTATGTGGCGCTCCAACGCCAACTCGTCCTTGCTGACGGAACCTGGGCTCCGTCCGCCGAAGCGACCGCGGATCAGCACACCGCGCCCAACACGCGTCAGCACCTGTCAGATCGCATCCTGCGATCTGTGGGCGCGGACATTGCGGGTCGACTGCAACAATTGGAGAGCCCTCCCTCGGAAGCCGCAGGACTCCTGCGCTGGTGGATTGCCACCCTCACGCTCTTCACGGCCTTGGTGGCGTACTCGGTCGCTTCGCCGAAGAACTCCTTGCAATCCGTCGCGCGACTCATCGCACCGCTCGCGTCGATCGAGAGACCATGCCGCGTCACCATCGATGGCGTCACGCCAGGTGACCATGAAGTACTCGGCGGTCGCACCTTTTGGATTTCCGCACACGTCCATGGACTCCGACCCGGTGAATTGGTGGAGTGCCGCTTGCTCAACGGCAATGGAATTGGACCGGTGGATCCATCTGTGATCACGCCGACGGACACGACGCGTTACGACAATGCCGCGTCAAGCGCTCACATCCGTTGTCGGATGCATGCAGCCAAGGACGCGTCGACGCGCCAACCGACGTTTGAGTTGCAACTCCGCGTTGATACGACCGCCGTGGGCAAACGGCGGTATCGGATCTTTGCCGGCGACGCATCATCCCGCGAGTTCACGCTGACGATCCGAGACGCCCCCGTTGTGACGCTCGAACGTGTCGAGATCACGCCGCCGCGCTACACTCGCGAACCCGCATCTGTTTCTTCCAGTGGAGCGATTCGAGCCATCGACGGCTCACTTGTCACGTTACAAGGTCGATTCAACACGGCGATTCAACGCGGCTCGCTGGAATTCAATCCACGGCTCATCGGGCAAACCATCCGCGCAACCGCGGGCGTTCGTGATCTCGAACTGGACGCCAACGGCATGGGTTTCCGCCACTCATTTCGTCTTCAGACACGCAGTCGTGGAGATGGAGCCGTCCAAATCGATTCGTATCGCCTCCGTATCTGGGATGAGAACGACGCAACCAACCCCGAACCCGTTGTCTATCCGATTGAGATTCTTCCGGACCTACCACCCGAAATCGTGATCGTCACGCCCAGGCAGAACCCCAAGGACCTACCCCTGGACATGGGACAGGTGTTGGAGATCCACGCGACCGACCCAGATTTCGGGCTGTCTCACCTGGAATTGGTCTTTCGTCGAGGCATCGATGTCATCGCGCGAACGTCTTTGCTGGACGAACCGGAGGGGGCAATCGGCCCACAGGTTCTGCGAGACTCATTTCGGCCTTCCAGAACCCTCCTGATTCCAGACTCTCGGAATCGATCCACGCGACTGATCCCCGGCGACGAGATCGAGATCACGGCCATTGCCACGGATAACCGGCTGATTCCCGATCAACCCCAAGTACAACCGAACGTGACCCGTTCCGACCCGATCATGATTCGGATCGTTGCACCGGAGAATCCCCCTTCTGATGAGACGCGTCGAGAAAGCCAGAACCGGGGCGGCGGCCAGAACGAACAACCCAACCCGAATGGTAACTCGCAGTCCGGCGGCAACTCGGGTGGCGCCGGCGACGCGGGTGCGGCACAGCAATCGGGCGAAAGCCAAGGGAAATCTGGAGGCGGGCAGGGAAACGGCGCCGACGAGGCATCGCAACCGAACGCAGAATCGGAAAGCGACAACACGGGCTCCGGGAAAGGTGGGGATGCCGGGCCCGAAAACGGGGACCAGGAATCAAATGAAAGAAACGAGGGACAAGGTGGCACACCTTCCACTCCGGGTCAGGATTCGAGTCCATCAGGCACGGACACTCAGTCCAACGATAACGCCAGCGGTAATGGAAACGCAGGAGGCCGCGCGCAATCGGACGCAACCGATGGGATGCCTGCGGACCCGTCTCAACAAGGCGAAACGTCCGGTGGCTCTGGTGTGGATCCTGGCGATGGCGAGCGGGACGAACGAGGCGATGCCGGCCAGAAACAACAAGCCCCGAGCAATGATGGTGAAGCATTCGAACGCATCCGGGATTTCTTAGAACAGCAGGAGAGAAACAAGCAAGGATCGGAATCGAAGCCCGGCGACGCCTCGTCCAATGGCGAGTCTTCCACAGACAACGGGCAGACCAAGCCCGCCAGCTCGCAACAGGAGGGTGCGGGTCAAACCTCTGACACTTCGGGTGAGACCGAAGGTGCCAACACCCCCACGAACAGCGATTCCCGCGATAACGGTTCCGGCCCAAAGCCACAGCAAGAACGCTCCGAGAACGGCGAGAACCGTTCCGATGGTCAAAGGGATCGCGACGCAGCAAGCAACGACAATCGCTCGCAGAATTCGCAAGAACAGAACGGTGATGCCGGAACTGGGGAGTCGAGCAAAAGAGAGTCCGACCGATCTGATTCGCAGCGTCCCACGGGAACCGACAACGAACCGGGCCAGGACCAACAAGGCTCCGACCCGGGACAGTCACAACCGAGTGGCATGGAGAACGGTTCGCCCACCGGTTCTGAAGGCTCCGAAGATTCCGCAGTGCAACAGACCGATCGGGGTCAAGGAGAACAAAAATCAGGCAAAGGGAATGAAAGTTCCGACGCGGGCGACGCAACTCCCGAGACATCGGGTAATGGATCGGAATCAGCGCCCGGCCAACCCTCGGCGTCCAGCTCCGAAGATCAAGAAAACTCGGGCACTCAGCCGCAGGCTGGCAACAACAATGACCTCCTCGCACCCGAACAGAACGACAGCGGCTCTTCGACCGGTGGCGGCCTGGGCAGCAGTGGTTCGGGTATGGGTCAAGAAACAGACGCGAACGACGCTCCCACGCCTGAACCCGTCGACATGGAGTACACCCGTCAGGCCACGGACATGGTATTGGATTACCTGGACCAAACCCGTGAAACGCCCGATCCCGATCTGCTCGACCGCTTGAATTGGGACGCGAAAACGCTGGAACGCTTTCGCCAGCGTTGGGCCAACGCGCCCGGCATCGATGATGCCCGCGATGGAACCGGCGAGAGTTCACCCGAGATTCTCGAAGCCCTTCGCAGCCTGGGAATGCGCCCCCCAACACAAAGCGTGGGGTCGACGCGGAGTCGCGGTGCCGACTCCGCGAGTGGCAGTGGGCTCAACGACACGGGGAATCGTCAGCCCGCACCTTCTTCGCTGCGTGATGCCTTTGAAGCGTTCCGCCGCCAAGTGCGATAGACGTCTCACATGATCCTGATAGTTCGCATCGAATGGCGGTGCGGCGATTGCCGTGAAACCCACTGGGACGCCCCCTGGGCAACGTGACCATGACCAACGCACATTGGCTACTGCTGCTCAACTTGGCATCGACTTGGTACATGGTGGGCCTGATCTGGATGGTTCAGATCGTTCACTACAAGCTGTTTGATCGAGTCGGCGATGATGTCTTCGCGCGGTACGCGGTTGATCACGCGCGTCTGATCACACCCATCGTGGCCATTCCAATGTTGCTGGAATTGGCCTCGGCCATCGGGCTGGTCGCGCTGCCCAACCCGGTGACCTCACCCACAACCAGCGCGTTGGGATTGGCGCTGGTGGTCCTGATCTGGGCGAGCACGGCCTTCCTGCAGGTGCCTTGCCACAATCAGCTGGCAACTGGTTTCGATGCCGCCGCCTACCAACGCCTGGTCGAAACCAATTGGATTCGCACGGTCCTTTGGTCCTTGCGCGGCATTCTCACTGGCTACTGGTTTGTATCCGCAATGACACATTCCCACCCGGCCAGCATCACCTGAGCTTGAATGCAAATGCTAGAAATCGTGCAGTTGTGAAGTTTGGCAAACTTTGTCGGGCGGCTTGGCGCCAGTCAAGCAATCTTGCCGGTCCGTCCGATGCTAACCCTCGTGCCAATAGGCACTCTCGCTCGCGTTCTGCGGGTGAGACGCTTTCCGATCGACGCGGTGGGTGCGGAAATTCATGCATTGCTTCCTGTTTAGTTCCCGTCGTGGCTTGCGGTCCCTTCTCGGACGGACCCGACCGATGTCAAAAAGCCAGCGACCGTGGACCGCCATCATCCGTCGTCCCGCATCGGCGATGATTCTGACGGCATCGCTCAGCGCGGGTGCCATGGCGCCCTTGCGCGCCGATGAACCCGCAGCCACGGACCTGCAGTACGTGGACGCGGCGTCCGTCACGCAGCAAGGAGCCGTCACCGCAACCAGCTATCGTGGCATCCATCAGGAACGCGACGACTCACGACGCAGCCGCGCACGCTCACTTCGTGAAACACCCACGGTCTCCGCGATCCGCCGCGCGTCCCCTGCGGTGGTCAACCTGCACGGGCAAAAGACCATCCGCGCGAACGCCGCCAGCGTGAGCAACACGAAGGATGTTGGCAAACAGGTCAATGGCATGGGAACGGGTGTCATCATCGATCCCCGTGGTTATGTGATCACCAACTTCCACGTCGTGGAGGACGTCGCGCAGATCAACGTGACTCTCCACGACGGAACCACAACGCAGGCGGAGTTGATTGCGTCCGATCCACCCAGCGACCTGGCGTTGGTCAAAGTGCTGACCTCCGAAAGCCTGCCGACGATTCCCCGCGGTCGAAGCGACGATCTGATGATCGGCGAAACCGTCATCGCGATTGGGAACGCCTATGGTTACGTCCACACCAGCACGCAAGGAATCATCAGCGCGCTTCATCGCGACATTCCGGTCAATGAGGTCCAACAATACCGTGACTTGATCCAGACCAGCGCCGGGATCAATCCTGGAAACTCCGGGGGTCCCCTGCTGAATATCGACGGTGACATCATCGGGATCAACGTGGCCGTCCGCGTCAACGCACAGCAGATCGCCTTCGCCATTCCGATCGATCAGGTTTTCGAAACGGTCTCAACGATGATTTCGCGGTACAACAGCCGACGCCTCGTCGTTGGTCTCTCAGGCCACGAATCACGCGACGGCGGCTTGGTGGTCACGCGCTTGACGGAAGACGGTGCCGCGCACCAGTGCGGGTTGGAACCTGGCGATCGGATCGTCAGCATTGATGGGGCTGAGATTGAGAACGCTTTCGACTACCGCCTCGCGCTTCTCAACGCTCGCTTAGGGGACAACCTGACGATTGAGTTTGACCGCGCCGGGAAGTTCTACCAAACCGACATGGCGACCGTCATGACATCCGGTTTCGAGACTCCCGCTGCCGCCCTCGCCTGGCAAGTTGTCGGCATCCGCGTTCGCCAAGCGTCGTCCGCCGTGCTCAGCCGGGTCAACCGACAAACACGACAGTCCTATCGCGGTGCCTTGGTCGTGACCGACGTGCGGCCGGGCTCCGCCGCCGATGAAGAGGGGATCCTCAACGGCGACCTGCTGCTCGGATTGCACAGTTGGCAAACGGCATCGGTCCGTGACCTCACCGGTATCCTGGAACAACCCGAAATCAAGACCGGACCTCGCGTTCGGTTCTATCTGCACCGCGGCAATCAAACGATGTACAGCCAGATGCAACTCGCCGCTCAGAGCACCGCGCGCGTTTCCACTGCCAATGCAAAGTCACGCTCGGCGCGGCGTTAGTGCGACCCGACAGAGTTCACTTCTTCGATCAACCTCCTGATTCGCGCGCCGCCTAGCGTGACGTCTTGTCCCGGGGTGAAGTCCCGTTGCCCGCCAGATTTCGATGTCTCTTGCTTCGAAACTTGGCGGCGGCTTCACCGACCCAGCCGGGACAGGCGTCATGTTCTCGTGCGACCTGATCTCAACCTCTTCCCCAGGAAATCGCGTCCGCATGAGCCATGCCGAAGCTGCCGGGTGCCAACGATCACCAACGATTGGCTACTTCACCGTGATTGAGAACGCGCATTTCGGTTGGACCGGCGGCATCCTCATCCTCAACGCCGGTGGCCGCCCCCTCGAGTTTCGCTGCACGCTACCGCTCCGAACCAACCGCAGCCAAGAAATCCTTTACGGAGCGACGTTGCGCAGCCACATCATCGCGGAAACGATCGCCCCGACATTGCGACAAGCCTGCAAAACACCCATTGGTCTGTTGTGTTGTCAGCAAGTGGAGGCCATGAAGGCGACGTCACTCGCGACCGGCAACAAAGGGTTCGCCGACACCATTGCCGCGCTCGTGGTTTCCGTCGCTGAGGACGACCAAGGTCCGATCACGAAGGAGCGTCTTCCCGGCCACCGTCCCGTGACGCTTTTGGATTCTTCGCTCCTAGTTCCATCCCAGCATGTGGAGGACACCCAGGAACTTGTTCGCGAACTCACCGACCTGCCGGACGCCCTCGAACCTTTCGATCGTATCAACGAGGCGATTCGCGAAGCGCAAACCCAGATCGCAAAGGCCGCTTGATGCACCTTGAGTGTCAGCTTGACCTGCAAAGCGCTTGGAGCGCCTCGGACCCCACCCAAGATCTGATTCAGCGAACCTCAACACTCGCGACATTTGGGCTACAGGCGGACGAACTCCGTGCGCACTCGGTTCCCATCAAAGTCGCACCGCTTCGCGCCAGGACCACCGGCTTCGTCTTTCCAGAAGCGGCGTCGTGGATACCCGCGAATTCCGGCGACGCGATCGCTGGGAAAGTGGGTGCCACGGGATCCACAAAGAAGAAAACAACCAGGCCCACGCGGAAGGGCAAACACACGCGTATCAAACCACCCAACGACATCGTCAAGCTGCAGGATCGTCTCTACTATCTCCTGCAGCCACCGCTGGACCTTCTGGTTGGCAGCGGCCAGCTCAGCTTCCCGTTCGAACCATTCCCGTATCAACTGGACGGCATCGCGTTTCTCTTTCCGCGCTACGCTTGCGTCCTGGCCGATGAAATGGGACTTGGAAAGACGATGCAGGCGATCAGCACGATGCGTCTCTTGCTCTGCAGTGGCGAACTACGCAACATTTTGTTGATTTGCCCGAAGCCGCTCGTCAGCAACTGGCTTCGCGAGTTTTCGGTTTGGGCTCCCGAGATCCCCGTGGCGGCAATCGAAGGCAATGCCGCCAAGCGGGAGTTCGCTTGGCGATCACCCAGTGTTCCCGTCAAGATTGCAAACTATGAACTCTTGATGCGCGACCGTGAGACGGTCCTGGACAGCGGGTTGCACTTTGATTTGGTCGCGCTCGATGAAGCCCAGCGGATCAAGAATCGCAACAGCACAACAAGCGAGATCATCCGCGAAATCCCGCGGACACGCTCCTGGGCGCTGACGGGAACGCCGGTGGAAAACTCACCCGACGACCTCGTAGGCATCTTCGAATTTTTGTCACCGGGTTACCTTCAGACCGGCATGCCAATGAAGCACATGGCATCTCGCGTCAACGATTTCATTCTGCGCCGCACCAAGGACATGGTGCTGGACGACATGCCGCCCAAGTTGTATCGCGACGCCGATCTAGATCTCACACCGGAACAGTGGCAACGATATGAGGTCGCCGAGCAAGAAGGTGTCGTCCATCTCGAGGAGCTCGAGCAATCGCTCACCGTCCAACACGTCTTCGAACTGGTTTTGAGACTCAAGCAAATCTGCAACTTTGATCCGGTGACCGGTGCGAGCGCCAAACTCCAGCGCCTCGTCGCGGACATGGAAGAGGTCGCCGCCAGCGGGCAGAAAGCCATTGTGTTTAGCCAATGGACCAAGTCCATCGACAAAATGCGTCCCGCCTTGGAACGATTCGGACCACTGGAGTATCACGGACGAATCCCACATCGCGAGCGAGAAACGGTCATCGAACGCTTCAAGAACGATCCCAGCAAGAAGATCATTCTGATGAGCTACGGAGCCGGCAGCGTCGGCTTGAACCTCCAGTTCTGTCGCTACGTGTTCCTGTTTGATCGATGGTGGAATCCCGCGATTGAAGATCAAGCCATCAACCGGGCCCACCGCATCGGTGTCGCGGGAAGTGTCACGGTCACACGTATGATGGCTGCCAACACGATCGAACAACGAATCGCCAACGTGCTGGACCAGAAGCGTGAGATGTTCGACACGCTCTTCGCTCAGGACAGGGATGTTCCCTGCGAGCCCAACAAAGGTGGTCTCACCCGTGACGAAATCTTTGGGCTTTTCGATCTCCGTGCCCCTGGCGGAAAGAAGGTCGCGTAGCACCAGGTCTCACATCCCTTTTTGGGATTGGGTGGCACTTCCATCGGACAACTTCGGTCAGGCCACACGCAACTGGATGGTCGTGCTGGGAACGCGACCAATCGTCTCGTCGCCGTAGGTCGTCAGCATGGCATCGGCAACCTCGAACCCGTGACGAAACAGCTTGCTGAACTCGGCGTGCGTCAACCGGCGCAAGGTGGTCTCCATGCCGGCAACCCAACTCACCTCCGCGTCGGTCAGTGCCGGCCGAGCGTCAATCGACTTGCCTCGCGCCGTGTTCCTCGCGTAAATGCGACGGGTCGACAGACCTAGCCTCAGATAAGCACCAACGCCGGGGTTTCGCTTGAAATGATCCATCAACATCCGGGCTCGCAGACTTCGCACTTGGTCCGTTGCAACATCGACCAAACGCATCGACGCTCTCACGTAGCCCGGTCGCCAACGACGCGGACGCTTGTCGGTCCCAAGATGACGTGAAGCATCGCACACAATCAAGTAGTCGATTCCATCCCGCACACCTTCTCCAGGCTTGAAAAGCGGTTCGACGCCCAAGTTGTCGTAAACACCACCATCCCAGAGGTGCAAATGGGTGTACTCGGGTGACACGCTTCGCCAACGGTCACCATCGGGCTCACCCCATCGATAGCGGCTCGTCCTCAGACGCAGGGGACCAATCAAACCAGGGACTGCCGCGGAAGCCGCCAGTGCTTGCGAAAGTCGAAAATCGGGACTGGCGACATACTTGCATCGGTAATCACCCATCATCTTGGGTTCAAACCGCCAGTTCTTTCCCGTTTGGTAGCACGTCGCGTTGATGAGCCAACGAGGTGACGCGGGCAAATCGGCCAGCGAACCTCGGATGCCCCAGCACTCTTCCAGAGCATCACCCAAAACGGACGCGCGCCCCATCGTCAATCGCCACGGTCTTGCAATCGATTTCCAAACATACGATCGCTGCACATCGCGCGCGGTGAGCCGTCGCAGGCACTCGGGTACCACTTCGGACAGATACTCCGCACTCCCCGGCCAACGTCCACCCGCAGACGCCAAGACCAAACCCAGCGCCAAACTGCCGCCTGAGACACTCGAGACCGTGTCAACGTGTTGAAGCAAATCGCGCCTTGCAAGCCGAGCTAAAACACCAAGATGGAACACGCTTGCGCGAACGCCGCCGCCCGAGAACGCAAGTCCAATTCTCATTGGTGTGAAATGATGTCGAGGCAATCGCTACCGAAGATCCCGCTACGGGGGACATTACCGAGTCTGTCTGTCCGGTTCCATATCAGTCGTCGGGAAGAGTCTCGCTCTCAGCCACCACGTCGTCTTCAACTTGCATCTGTTCCGCCACGCGGGCGGCTCTGTTGACGGCATCTCCCGCCTCCATCATCTGCTGCATCATCGGCATCACAACGCTTCGATAGATTCCTTCCGCCATGGGGAATTCCTTCAGCTGCTGGAAAGTCCGGTAGGCGGTCTCACCCTCCGGACCCGCCAGCGGAACCGTCTGCGAATGGCCCTCCGCATCAACCATGACGGACTGGTACTGCCACTTGCCTTCCGAATCGCGACTCCGGAGCACATCTGTCAATTGAGCCGTTGATGGATCAAAGGTCCCCTCGCGTGTGGTTGTCTTGGGCTGGTAGGTTTCCGTATCCAGTCCTAGGGAACCGGCGATGACCTCGTTCACCGACCGCACGCTCTCCGGTGTCGCCACCCGCTGCAAGCGATCCAGGTTTTTCTCTAGCTCGCTCAGCTTGCGTTCATCGCTCAGTCGCTCGGCTTCGGCCACCTGGGCCTCCACGGAAGCAACCACTTGCGTCGGATCCACGTCCGCCGGCCGCGAAGGCGGAAAGGCCGGAACGCTGTGGGGGCGCGACTCCGTCATCGCCGCGTGCGCCAACCCGGTCTCCGATCGGCGTTCCGGGTCGGGCAAAGGGCGATTCCACAGCCACAAGCCCGCGAACAAGACAACGTGAACCGCGATCGCTGCCGCGAACGCTCGTCGACCGTCACTTCGACTTGCTGCGACCATCATTTCAACCCATCAAGCGGCACCTAGCCTGGGCAGGCGACCGCCCTTACTTCATCAGAACCGGTCACGGCAGTTGGATGACATCAATGAGCTCAAACTTACCCGATGACATACTCGCACCACCCAAGGCAAGCAAGCGATTCCCTGACAAGGGCAACAGCCGGTGAAAGAATCGCTCACGCTCCAACTGGTGAATCACTTCCCACTGCGACTGGTCCTCGGAAAGACGTTGCAGGTGACCACTGTACGTGGAGCTGTAGAGACGACCGCCGACGGCAAAGGAAGAACTGCCGAACCCGTCCATCATGTTGCCATTCAATTCCGGTCCGCCCGACCAGGCGTCGGTTGCAGGATCATAGACGTCCACCCGCCTGGACGGACCCCCTTGCTCCTGCATGCCACCCATCACAAAGATCTTGCCATCGTACGCCGCCAGTGACAGGGCACGTCGCACAAAAGGTGGTTTTGATAGTTTCTCCCACTGTGGCGACGCGTCCGACAAATCCAAACGATACGCGGAGCGCGACCAGGTCGATTCATCTGGCCCCTGCATCGACCAACCACCCATCACATAAATACTGTCGCCAAGAACGGCGGCATCGAATGACGACCGTGGCTCAGGCATCGGTGGCATCTCACTCCACTCGCCGACCTTCGGGTCAAAGCAAGCCACTTCGGCCTGCGACCAAAGATCGTGCTCTTCGCCTTCCGCATTCTTCGCCCGGAAACCGCCGATGCGGTAAAGCTTCCCCTGATGAGCCACCAGGGCCAACCCTTGAAGTCCAGGTCCTTTCGCAATCGATTCCCAATCCGAAGCACCATCCATCCGCAATCGATACAACGTGCTGGCTTGAGCCTCACTGGAATAGGAATGGGCCGCACCCGTATGTCCCCCGTAGAGATACAACGCGTCCCCCGTGATTGCCGCCCCAAAACTGGTGACCATCTCCGGGATCTCAGGCAGCATTTCGGAATCGACCGAGACCACGACCTCCGCTTCGGTCTTCTTGGTGGCCGCATTGGCTTCCGCGGCACCTAAGTCAGGTGGCGATCCGAGTAGGAAAACGGCGAGGGTCACCATCGAAAAAAATCTGGCCATGAGAACAACACACGCGTGAGTGGTTAAAGGTTTCTAGAGAGCGGTCGTGGTTCGCCAAAACGAAACTCTCGTCGAGATCGCAAATGTCGCCCGAAAGTCAAACCGGCAAATAGCGTCGCCGTCCACCAGCATATCGTCGCGTCTCCCTTTTGGTAGCCAATCCCTCCCGGATCCGCGATAGCGCTAGTGGTTGGAGCACAGCCTTTAGACGCTCACGCGGGTGAGCGGCGGGCGGCTAAAGCCTGTACTCCAACGGTGGTAGCCACGCCATTCTGTCCCAAGAGGAGATCGGGCGCTCCACTAGCCGCGAATCAGAAACAACAGTCCGACGGCAAGAAGCGCGGACACGACCCAAGTCCGAAATCGATCCGCGTCCACTTGGTCACTGACGCGAGCTCCCCAGCGAATCCCGAGCAACGCCGCGAAAGCCACCAAGCCGATCGGGGCCATATCGCTGGAATCCAAAAAGCCGCGCGTCACCAATCCGCCTACCTTGAGGACTGAAATCGCCAGCAAGAACTGATTGAGAAACGCCTTGTAGCGAGCCGGGCTCCAGGGCTGCTTCAAGGCAAAAGCGGCGATCGGTGGGCCGGCGATGCTCACCGCGCCCGCCAAGAACCCCGCCACGAATCCCGGCGCGACGCAATTGGCCGCCGCTGGCTCCCCAATCCGCTCGGGTGTCTCCGATCGCTCCTCAGCGGCATCGTCACCAGCAACACGCTTCCGGTTCCGCAACGCGATGCCAATCATCACCAGGAGCGCCGCACCGGTACCACGGACCAACCAAGATGTGGAAACCATCTCAAATGCCCACAGTCCCAGTGGCATGCCCAGTGCTGCCCCGATCAGGGCTTGCAGCAAGGGCACGCCCTCAAACCCTTCCCGATACGTCCATGCCATCCCCATCAACACGGGCACACTGGCCGTCGAAACGATCACGTGCGAATCATGCACGTCCATGACCAACGGAATCAGCCCAATCGCAACAAGTCCATAACCAAACCCGATGGCCGCGTGCAGAAAACCGGCCAAGAGGGCAATCAGAAACAGACAGACAAAGACGCCCGTTCCATCGACGGGCAAAGACGGCACCCGCGCCAAACACTCCGGTGCGATCATGTGTTGGATGTTTCCAACTCCACGTCGCGTGTTTCTGGCATGAACCAAGCAATGATCACACCGACCAAAAACAGACTCGAAAGGCCGATCACCGCGGTGGTCAACGCGATGTCCGGCTGGCCTTTCAACACCCCGGAGAAAAGCAAGATCGGCACGGCCAACAGACGTCCTCCGTTGAAACAAAAGCTCGCCCCTGTCGCGCGGATATGCGTCGGAAAGAGCTCGGGAAAGTAAATCGCATATCCCGAATGCATCCCCAACGTCCAGAACCCAAAGAACGGGAGTGCGATCAACAGCTGCCAATAGCTCTGTGGCACCAAACAAACGAAGGGCACAATCGCGAGGGCCACCAACTGAAAGAGAATGAACGTGGGCCGGCGCCCCAAACGAGCGCAAAGAGGACCAAACGCAAGCAGCCCCAAACCGCCTCCTGCCGCTTGCACGATGCCATACGCGAACTTCGCCGAGGAGCTGGCTTCATCGCGAGGCGTCCCGTTGGCGAGCAATCGCTCCAACACCAGGTCCTGCCCCGCCACCGTCACGGACCAAAACGTGCCCAACCCGATCGCGGCCAAGAGCACGCCACCGATGGCTCGTGGAGCCCACTTTGGGTTCAACAACAACTCACGAAAACTCCCCCTTGGCTGAGGTTCCTCGTCCAGACTTGCTGCTTCCCATTGCTTCGGTTCACGTACCTTGGCGCGCACCCAAACGATCAAGAACGCGGGCAAGATGCCCAGCAAGTAAGCAAAGCGCCAATTCGCGCCCACCAACAAACCCGCCAACGCCGCCAACCATGTCCCCAGGATGCTCGACGCATGGAAGATCGCAGACGCCTGGGCGCGAGCCTTCCGGGGAAAAACCTCGGCGACCAGGCTGGCCGCCACCGCCCATTCACCACCGATGCCCAAGGCCACAAAGAAACGCAGCACACCCACCGTCGTGATGTCGTGCGCGAAGTAGGTCAGACCCGAGAATACCGAGTACATCAAGATCGTCACGATCATGATCGGTCGGCGACCGTAGCGATCCGCCAATGAGCCGAAAAGCAAACCGCCAAAGGTCCCACCGGCGAGGAAGATCGCGAGGAACACGTCGCCAAGGGTCTTGGCTTTCAAGGGGTCATCCCCCACCAAGTCGCGCAACAAGTCGCCGCGCGTGATGTTGAATATCTGGCCTTCATAGACATCAAAGACCCAACCCGCCGAAGCGATGATCAAGACGATCCACTGGTACTGCGTGATGCCTTGGTACCAGCGTCCCGCATCCTGGACATCGCCGTTCTCAGACGCTGACTCGCTCATGCGACAAACCGGTTATCGCGTGCCTCAGCGAGCGATGCCAACACACGGCGTTTGCCGGCAAACGTTCGCCGGCCATGCATCGCAACTTGGTTGTCCACCATCGCGATATCACCGTCTTGCCACGCCAGGTCAAAGGTGACTTCCTCCGCCAGCTCTCCCACGCGCAAGACCGTTTCTTTCGGGAGCGCCGTCCCGTCTCCGAATGTGATCGCATTGGACGGATCGTTTCGTTCGTCACTCCAACCACAGAAGGCAGCAATCAGTTGGTTGAAAAACGTCTCCCGACCATCCGGAAGTTGTTTGATCGCCGGAAGGACGGGTGTTGTGGCGCGCAAACACACCCCGTCCAACCAGGTCCAGTCGTACGCCATCGAACGCAAGCGTTCTTCGGCCGCCTCCACGGTCTCGGCACGAAGTGTGCTTCGCCAACTCCGACCCATCCCCGATTCCGGGTCATCATCGCTTGGCATGACATTGCTGTATCGCAGGCCTTTCACTTTGCAGTCGGCATAGAAGCCGGCCAACTCAACGCGAATTCGGTCCACCAACCAATCCGAACGACAGATCGGCGTGGCTCCTCCACTCTCAGCCGATTGCAAACAACAGAAGAACAACTTTTCAGGATAGATCGGTGTCTGCGCCATTTCGTGGTGCAAGAAGATACGGACATCCGAAGGGGCTTCATTCGCTGAAAACACGCGTGGTGTGAAATTCACCCGCACCGCATTGGACAGCGACTCTTCGTAGGGAAAATTTGCGAGGCCAAACGCAGAAAGGAACGCGTCGAAGTGCTCAGGTTCGGTGACCGGCAAGCCACGGAACAGGACCGCCCCATGCACGCGTGCTTGATCGATCAGTTCCGATCGTTTGGAACGGGCCCACGCACACGCATCCTCGATGGCAACCGATCCCGCCTGCCACACCGCCGGGCAATACCCTGCCTCTTCCTTCCGAAGCGCTTCTGGAAGCACCACGGCCTGCATCAGATCCGACACGTCTGTCCACCTCATCACTCGACAACATCGTTCCCCTGTGCCCCGCATCCGACAACAAGATAGACGATCTCAAGTCAGACGATTGAAATCGACGAAAGAGCCTATCGAGTCCATGCGGAATTCTCGTGGGTAGTTGGGGCTTGGTGGATTTTCGTAGGAGCGCGGTAGGGACGGCCGTCGCCGGCCGCCCCCCGCACAGATCCGTACTCGAGCGTTTAACTCATACGGCTCCTGCCTTGAGTCGGGCGCGGAACCGAACACTGGGGAAGGGATGGACCGTCTTGGGCGGCGGCAAATAGCGGTCCACGATTCGCGAGAAACGGCTCCAGGGCATGTTGTGACGCTGACTGCGACGATGAAGTTGGCGGAGCCAGTGCTTCTT